>CAMEHJ010000222.1 GCA_945917385.1 uncultured bacterium | reverse complement strand
TTCTTCCGGAAAAGAACAGTATTTCCTCGTCGCTCACGGTATCATCCTTTCTGTGTCTGCACCATGTACGGCGCTTTTCAAGCGGCACATGGGCGCTTTTCTTCATATCACAAAAAAATTGTGTTGCAATTATTATACAAATTATATATGATATTTGTGAGGTGATTTTATGGATTTGAGAAGTTTGCGCTATTTCGTAACCGTCGCGGAGGAGCTGAACATAACCCGCGCGGCAGAGAAGCTCATGATAAGCCAGCCGCCGCTGTCCAACCAGATAAAACAGCTTGAGGAGGAGCTGAACGTACAGCTCTTCATCCGGGGCAAACGCCATCTCAAGCTCACGGACGCCGGCGCCATGCTGTACCGCAGGGCAGTGCAGCTTCTCGAACTGGCGGATAAAACACGGCAGGAGATGGCCTCGCTCGAAGGCCTGAGCGGTACTATAAACATCGGCCTTGTCGAAGGGCGCGCGCCGTTCTTGCTGTCAAGATGGATAGCCGGCTTCAGGGGAGAGTTTCCGTCCGTCAGATTCAGACTATGGAACGGCAGCGGCGACGACGTTGTTGACAGGCTTTACCACGGCCTTGCGGACATCGGCGTTATCGCACTGCCCTACAACATGGAAAACCTCGACGGCTTCACGGTGGGAAGAGAGTCGTGGGTAGCCATAATGTCAAGGAGCAATCCGCTTGCCGCGGACGAGAGCGAATTTATCCCGCTTAAAAAGCTCGCGGGACAGCCGCTTATCGTGCCGAGCCGAAGCTCAAGAATCGACGCGATAAGAAGCTGGTTTGCGGAAATTGACGCGGAGCCGAATATTGTCTGCGAGATGTCCAACTACCTTGACGCCGTAGCGCTTGCCGAGCAGGATGTGGGTATCTGCATCTTCCCGCAGACCACCTACACCCCGAACTCCATGCTCTCCACCAAGATAATCACTGACAGCGCACGCCAGGTCGAATACGCACTCGTCTGGAGCAAGCATCAGGCACATTCCGAGCTTGTGAGTGAGTTTATCAACTTCGTCCGCGACTGCCAGGAGGAGGAAAAGCACCACCGCCAGCGCTACATCATGCCAATAAGCGAGTATATCCCGCCTGCCGATACGCCTTTCCTTTGAATAGAACGATACGCAAAAGATATGATTGGACAAAAACTATATGTATTTTATTTTTTGAGTCTGCAAGCGTAATATACACGTCGAAAAGAAACTCAAAGACCGTTGATGAGGAGCGGATTTTTGCAGGCTCTCTTTTCACTCCTTTTAACGGTTTGCTGCAAACTCAGCGAAAACCGGAATGTTTGTTTTGTGATACGGTAAAACGGCTGTCTCTTGCCGGACAGCCGTTTTATCGTTTCTTATGCCGCTTTACAGCGGCGATTTTTTTATCTGCGCCCAGCGGCGGGGGTACTTGGCGGGAGTGTCGGAGCACTTGCGGATTAGAACAGCGCAGTGAGTGACGTCCGTTCCGGGGATGGTGTAGTCAAGCTTCTTTTCAACCACGCCGCCGAGCGTGCGTATGGCGCGCTTGGCCTCCTCAAGCTCGGCATCAAGCTCAGGCCCTTTCATCGCGATGAACATCCCGCCCTTTTTTACATAGGGCAGGCATAGCTCGCACAGGAGGTTGAGCCGCGCGACGGCGCGGGAGACGGCAAAATCAAAGCCCTGTCTTAGCCCTGCGGGAATCTCCTCCGCACGGGCGTGAATACAGTTCACATTGTCAAAGCCCAGTCTCTCGCAGGTGTTTTTCAGAAAGTTCACGCGCTTATCAAGACTGTCGAGCAGTGTCAGCTCAAGCTCAGGACAGGCGATTTTGAGCGCAAGGCCGGGAAAGCCCGCGCCGGTGCCGACGTCGATGACCTTTTTTCCTGCGAAGGACTGCATCGTCAGAAGCGCGGCGCAGTCGAGAAAATGCAGCTCTGCCACATCCTTTTCACCGGAGATGGCGGTCAGATTCATCACCTGATTGATTTCCTCGAGGTACTCATAATACACGCGGTAGCGGCGAAGCATCTCATCATCCGCGGAAAGCCCCATCGCCTCAAAGCCCGATGAAAGGCGCTGTTCCAGCGTCATGTCGATCTGTCAGGCGGTTTCGGCCTTCATGGCGCTCAGTGCCATGGCGACCTGTTCGGGGCAGGAGGAGGACTTGACGCCGCACTTGATGCCCATCATTCTCTCGATAGCCTCGTCCACGTCCATTCCGCGAAGCAGACGGTCAAGACCGATATGGTTGCCGGGGCAGCCGCCGGTAATGTCAACGGAGACGACCTTGTTGTCCTCAACGTCTACGGTGATGAGGGATGCGCAGATACCCTTGGGTCTGTAAGTGTATTTCATGGTGTTTATTCTCCTTTTGTATTTTTTTCATGTCGAATATAACACAAAGCCGGCATTTTTTCAAGAGTGGGATA
Organism: uncultured bacterium; assembly: GCA_945917385.1. Next base: position 659 of record CAMEHJ010000222.1, on the reverse strand, counting down.
TACAGTGAGGCAAGGGCATATTCATTAATATATTGACCATGGAAGGACGGCGGCGCAGTGAGGGGGACAAAAAAACTGGCGGCGGCAGGTATGCTTATGCTCGCATTGTACCTGCTCCCGGCAAGCGGGCTGTGGGATATGCTGAGCGAAGGAATAGTGCAGCGGCTCGGCGAGGGGCGGATGAGAAATGTTACGGTGCAGACGCAGGAGCCGCTGCCGGCATTCTCGGTGGCGGAGCCGGTAACGGGTACAGAGCAGAGCGCTTCTCCGATTCCGTGTGAGGATCCGGACGAGCCGGAAGAGCCGGAAGAGAGTGAGCTGCCGTTTATCTATTCCCCGCCCGTAAACCGGGAGGAGAATATTCAGGAGACGACCATCGAGGGCGGACTGAGCATCAAAAACGAGACTTCGTACTGGGTGGACGCGGCGAAAATCATCTCCGCGGGGCCGGGGATAAAGCTGAGCGCGGGTCTGCCGCAAATACTCATCATTCACACCCATTCAAGCGAAGCTTACACGCAGGCGGGACTTGACCGCTACGACGAAAGCGACACGAACCGCACCGAGACCACCGAGTTCAACATCGTGCGTATCGGGGACGAGCTGACGCAGATATTTAAGGACGCGGGTCTGAATGTGATACACGACAGGGGCATCTA
>CAMEHJ010000221.1 GCA_945917385.1 uncultured bacterium | reverse complement strand
GGCAGACCCGACCGCACCGGCAGACCCGACCACACCGCCGGACGATAATGTAAACAACGATCCCAATAGCGGAAATAATAACGAAAGTAACAACAACGGCACTGAGGGCGGCGGCACTGAGGGCGGCGGTACCGAGGGCGGCGGCACTGAGAGCGGCGGCACCGAGAGCGGCGGCACTGAGGGCGGCGGCACCGAGAGCGGCGGCACTGAGAGCGGCGGCACCGAGAGCGGCGGCACCGAGAGCGGCGGCACCGAGGGCGGCTCAGACGTCAACGAACCCCCGGCGGGATAAGCTTCCAGCGAAAAACATACTCGCATGATAAACGCCGTATGGCTGGCAAAAATTCATTAAAACATAAGCACTTATCCCGCAGTCACGTTTTGAAATCCCGGACACAGGGCGGTAAAGCTTAACGGGCACGGTCTGCGTCCGCAGATTTGCAGCAAACGAACCCATACAGAAAGAGAGCAGAGAATGAAAAAACTGAAAAAGATTTTAATGCTTATTGTGTGCCTGGCACTGAGCACCGCGCTTATGGCGAGCCTGCTGCCGGCGGCTCACGCGGACTATGTAGACGTTGAGCAGGCACAGTACAGCGTCGTGCGCGTATTTTGCTCATACGGCCTGGGCACAGGTTTTGCGGTCGGAAAAGAAGGGGAGCCGGTAAGCTATATTGTCACGAACAATCACGTAATCGAGGACAGAACATCGGATTCCGACGTGTATGTTACCGTTACCGACATCAACGGCGGTATGAACGCGGAAATCGTATATACCAATGCGGAAATTGACTACGCCATTTTGAAGCTGGAAACACCCATGACCGAGCGCAAGCCCATTGCTCTGCGCTCGCCAGACAATATTCATAAGGCGCAGGACGTCTACTGCATCGGCTTTCCCGGCGTGTCCGATGCCCATAACGAGGACAGGAACTTCCCCTCCAGAATCGAAGACCTTACGATAACCAAGGGCAGCGTTTCCAACCCCAAGTATAATCTGGAAGGAACACAGTCTATCCTGAGCGACGCACAGGCCAACCCCGGCAACTCCGGCGGCCCCATGGTTGACGAAAAGGGCTGTGCCATAGGAATTACCACTTCGCTTATAACGGCTGAAAATGCAACAAGCTGGATGACTGTGGCTGTCAGCATGGACTACATCATGGAACGCCTTGACGTACTCGGAATAGATTACATCAACGCCGACGACGATAATGTCAACGAGGGCGAAAGCGGCGAAGGGGATGCCGAACCCGGCGCGGAAGCACCCGAAACCGAGGAGAGCGAAACCGAGGAGAGCGAAACCGAGGAACCCGCGCCAAAAGCGAAGTTCCGTATCAATTCAAAGATTATTATTATCACAGCCTGCGCACTGGTGGTTGCTGTCGCCGCCGCGGTCATCATCATTCTGGTGATCAAAGGGAAAAAAGCGTCCGAGAAGAATAATTACGGCAGCGCAGGTTCGGTCAATTTCGGCGGCGCAGGTTCGGCTAATTTCGGCGGAGCTTCCGTGCCCGCAGGGAGACTGACAGTGGAGTGTGTCCGCGGACCGATTCCGGGACAGCGTGTTTCCGGAAATATAATTCGTATCGGCAGAAGTGCCGATTGCAATCTCGCCTTCCCGCCCGATACTCACGGCGTCAGCCGCAGACACTGCGAAGTGGAACTTTGCGATAAAGGCATCATAGTCAGAGACCTCGGCTCAAGCTATGGAACCATACTTCCGAACAAACAGAAACTGACCGCGGGGGGAAGCGCGCTTGTACGGAGCGGAGATATAATTTTCCTCGGCTCCGAGAAAACTGCCGTCAGGGTAAGTGTGCAGAATTAAGCGCATATTTGAACTTCACGCCGCGTATAAAGACAGATGCTTTTATTCCCGGCGCGGCTGAAAGCGGTTTCCTGTCACCGATACTCAATGAAAATGCGCAAGGGGGCTTGCTCCTCCTGCGCATTTTCTGCACTCTCCGCCGTAAAATATCGGCAGCAAAAGCCTGCACGCAGAGACTTATGCAAAGGATGTAAAAAATTGTATTCACAAGCTTCATGATGGGTGGTATAATATCAAAATATACAGACTTTTTGAAAACTCACATCTTCCGATTCGAGGGGTATTCATATGTCCGAAATAATCGGCAGGTTTTTCGAATATACGCACAGCAACTGGATCATCTGCTTTTCAAACATAGTTTTATACATGATGTGGTTTGCGGTCATGAACGGGACGCACAGGATGCGCTTCGGCACCGCGGCGACCCTGACGGCAGAGCTGCTTTTCAACCTGCTGTTTATTAACATTGCCGTTCGTCTGCTCCCGTTTATGTCGGTCGTGCGTGCGATGTTTATGAATGTCGTGTTTTTCATTTTCTGTTTAGTCATATACCGAGACTCCAAGCTGAAAATAACGCTGACATTTTTCCTGCTGGGGATTTTGAACGTACTCAACGAAATCCTGGGCGCGGCCACATATTTCCCGGAACTTGCCATGGCCGGCACGCCGGAGCTGCTGAGCACGGCAGAGCTTATTTTCCAGTTTCATGGACCGTATCTGCTGTTGAGCGGGCTTTCTTTTCTGCTGCTTTATTTTTTCCTGAACCATGTCAAATTCGACCTGAATCAGCTCGACTGCGCGATGCTGGTTCTGTTCCCGCTGAGCCAGTATTTGCTTATGCTGGGTTATATACGGCTGATTGTAAAAGACAGAAGTATTGTAAACTCTCTGGCATTCTCGGCCACCATGGCGGTTTGCGTTCTGGCCGATGTCGCGCTGATCTGGGTCATCAGAGGCGCTGTACGCCGAGTCCGTCTTGAGAGCGAAAACAGGCAGTTTGAACAGCTTATGGAGGAACAGGGGAAGCACTATGAGGCGCTGATTGCCCAGTATGAGAATATTCGCCGTATGCGCCATGATATCGCAAAGCATATGGACACGGTTGAAAGTCTCATACATAATGGTGAGCAAGAGCAGGCAAAAGCATATGTGGCCGAAATGAAGGCGGAAATTCCGGATAACGCAATGCCGCTCTGCCGCCATCCGGTTGCCGACGCCTTCCTCAAAAGCCGCATGGAAGCTGCC
>CAMEHJ010000220.1 GCA_945917385.1 uncultured bacterium | reverse complement strand
GTGCCGGAGGGACGCAGAGTGTTTTCCAACATGACTGTTCTTGAGAACATTAAGATCGGCGCGTACCTGCGCAAGGACAATCTCAGCGAGGACATCGCATGGGTGTATGACCTGTTCCCGCGCCTCAAGGAGCGCGAATGGCAGCTCGCCGGTACGCTCTCCGGCGGCGAACAGCAGATGCTTGCCGTTGCGCGCGCACTTATGAGCCGCCCCAAGGTCATCATGATGGATGAGCCGTCTCTCGGTCTTGCGCCCATTATCGTCAAGGGTATTTTCGATATTATCCGCGAGATCAACAAGCAGGGCGTCACCGTTCTCCTTATCGAGCAGAACGCGAATATGGCGCTCAAGGTGGCGGATTACGCATACGTTCTTGAAACAGGCCGCATACAGCTTTCCGGCCCCGGCAGAGAGCTGATGGCGAACGAGGAAGTCAAAAAGGCATACCTCGGAAGCTGAAACCAAACAAAAGCAATCAAAACAGTCTCGCTTAGCGGGACTGTTTTTGATTTACTTTGAGGGAATATTGTGGTAAAATAATAAATCAGGATAAAATAATAAGACGGATTGGATTTACCGATGTTTGAAAGGCTTAAACTGCTGAAAAATCAATATGAGCAGATATGTGCGCGCATGGAAATGCCGGAGACCTATCTCGATGCGGCGCTGTACGCAAAGTACGAGAAGGAAAAGCGAGAGCTTCAGCCGCTTGCGGAAAGCTACGCAAGCTACGAAAAGGCGTGCCGGGACATGGAGGACGCGCAGACGCTTATGAGTGATGCGGAGATGCGCGAGCTTGCGCAGGAGGAATTTGCCTTCGCAAAGTCGGAGAAGGAGCGGCTTGAGCACGAAATCAAAATCCTTCTTCTGCCGAAGGACCCGAACGACGATAAGAACATTATAATGGAAATTCGCGGCGGCGTCGGCGGGGAAGAGGGGATGCTGTTCGCGGCGGATCTTTTCAGAATGTACTCCATGTACGCGGAGTCAAAAGGCTGGAAAATCGAGGTTGCGAACATCAACGAGACCGAGCTTGGCGGCATTAAGGAAATCAGCTTTATGATAAACGGCGCGGGCGCGTACTCCCGTCTTAAATTCGAGGCGGGCGGCCACAGGGTTCAGCGCGTACCCGTGACGGAGTCCGGCGGAAGAATACACACCTCGGCGGCGACGGTCGCGGTGCTGCCGGAGGTCGCTGATGTTGACTTCAGGATAGACCAGAAGGATCTCAAGATAGACACCTTCCGCTCTTCGGGTGCGGGCGGACAGCACGTCAACAAGACCGAGAGCGCGATACGCATTACTCACCTGCCGACGGGACTTGTCGTTGAGTGTCAGGACGAGAGAAGCCAGTATAAGAACAAGGACAGGGCAATGCAGATCCTGCGCTCTAAGCTCTACGAGGCGGAGCAGGCAAAGAAAAACGAGGCGCTTGCGAGTGAGCGGCGCAGCCAGATAGGCTCCGGCGACAGGAGCGAGCGCATCAGAACCTATAACTTCCCGCAAAATCGAGTGACCGACCACAGACTCAGCGGGGATATAAAAAACTTCAATATACAGAATATAATCAACGGAGACCTTGACGAGCTGATCGACTGCCTTGTGACGGCGGATCAGGCGGCAAAGCTGCAGGAGCAGGCGGAAAGCTGAATGAAAACAAAGATTTTTAAGAACGCCGCGCAGGAAGCGGCGGACATGATAAAAAACGGCGCTCTGTGCGCCGTGCCGACGGAGACCGTTTACGGTCTTGCGGGCAACGGACTTGACGAGCAGGCCGTGAAGAAAATATATGAGGTCAAGGGCAGACCCGCGATAAAGCCGCTGTCGCTTATGGTACACGGCGCTGATGAGATGGAGAAATACTGCCTCGATGTACCTAAAGCGGCAAGGGTTCTGGCGGAAAAATTCTGGCCGGGGCCGCTGACCATCGTATTAAAGGCGAAGGATTTTATACCGTCTATCGTCCTTGCCGGCGGCACAACTGTTGGACTCAGGTGTCCGCAGCACCCTATCACGCTTGAGCTTCTTGAAAGGGCGGGCTGCCCGTTCGCCGCACCCTCGGCAAACCCGTCGGGCTGTGAAAGTCCGAAAACGGCGGAAAAGGTGCTCCAATACTTCGACGGAAAAATCGAGGCGGTCATTGACGGCGGCGAATGCGGCATCGGGACGGAGTCCACAATAATAGACATGACCGAAACGCCGTACAGGATACTCAGAAAGGGCGCACTGAGTGAGGAAGAGATAGCGGATGCGCTCGTTGCCGACATGAAGCTTATCGGGATAACGGGCGGCACGGGCTGCGGCAAATCAACGGCGCTGAATGTGCTCGGTGAGATGGGCGCGCTGATTATCGACGGCGACAGGGTCTACCACGAGCTGCTGAAAACGAGCACGGAAATGCTCGATGAGATAAACGACAGGTTTCCGGGTACCGTGAAGGACGGCGTGCTTGACAGAACGGCGCTCGGCGCGATCGTTTTCAGCGACAAAGATGCACTTCTCGATTTGAACAGGATAACGCACGCCTACGTTGACAGGGAGAGCCTGCGCCGGATGAGACAGCACGCGATGAACGGCGGCACCGCCGCGGCGCTCGACGCGATAGAGCTTCTGACCTGCGAGACGGGTAAGCTATGCAAGATAAAGCTTGCCGTCACCGCGCCGGTTGAGACACGCGCTAAGCGCATTATGGCGAGAGACGGCATAGATATGGAGCGCGCAATGCTTCGCATAAAAGCGCAGAAGCCGGATTCATATTTTACGGACAACTGCACATACACGCTTGTCAACGACGCGGGGCAGGACGATTTCAGAGTAAAATGCGAAAAATTCTTTAAGGAGATTCTTGAAAATGGATGAAATAAAAAAAGCGCTGTTTTATGAGCAGAAAAACGGCTACGATCTCATTGACACAAAGGAGCGCATTGCGCTTGAGGACTACTGCGCGGGCTACATGGAATATCTGAACGACTCCCGTACCGAGCGCGAGGCCGTGAAGAACGCAATCAAACTCGCAAAGGAGCGCGGCTTTGTTGAGTACAGCTACGATATGGAGCTTCGCCCCGGCATGAAGGTTTACCGCTCCAAC
>CAMEHJ010000219.1 GCA_945917385.1 uncultured bacterium | reverse complement strand
CCGCTCTGCCGCCCAGCACCGTTGAGAGAGCCTCGGTGTAAACCTCCGCGCCGACAAGGCTGCCGTAGGGGAGAGGGAGAGGGCAGCAGAGTATCGTGATGCCGGTCAGCGAGCAGATCACAATCGTGTCCGCAAAGACCTCGAATATGCCCCACAGTCCATGCTCGGCGGGGGAGCTTGAATACGCGGTGCCGTGCGCGAGCGCTGCGGAGCCGAAGCCCGCCTCGTTTGAAAACGCAGCCCTGCGGATGCCCCACGAAAGTCCGCTTCCGAGCAGACAGCGCGGGGAGAATGCGTCAGTGACAATGAGGGAGAACACCTGAGGAAGTCTTTCAAGGTTTGCACCGATGACGCAGACGGCGGAGACGATAAAAACAAGGCTCATACACGGAAAGAGAACGGCAGAGAGCCTGCCTGTGCCGAGAGTCCCGCCGCAGAAGATGAGCAGGGATGCGCCGGCAAGTATGAAAGCCGTGAGCGCCGGGGCGATTTCACAGGGAAATGGTAGAAGCGGGGCGGCTGCGTCGCTGATGCATCTGACCTGTACGGCGTTGCCGATGCCGAGCGAGGACAGAACCGTGAACACGGCAAAAAAGCGCGCGGCGGCTTTACACCCGAGAGCACGCTCAATGTACGCCATGGGCTGACCGGAGGAACGCTTACTGTCTGAGGAAACCGCGAGACAGACCTCCGCGTATTTTATTATCATCCCGCCGAACGCGGATACCCACATCCAGAAGAGCGCGCCCGGACCGCCGAGCGTTATTGCCTGCGCGGTGCCGACGATGTTGCCGGTGCCGACGGAGGAGGAGAGCGCCGTGGCACAGGCGCGAAACGAGCGCATCTTTTCGTTATTTTCCGAACTGCGCGAGAATATGGTTTTACCGAGCAGCGAAGGCATGGCGCGTAACTGCAGTGCGCGGCAGCGCAGAGTAAGTAAAACGGCGCATATCAGCATCAGCGGGATATACAGTCTGTTCCATAAAAATGCGGCAATCAGCCTGATTGGATAAAGTTTCATATATTAATATTTCGTAAAAAGACTTTATTATTTTCGGCGTCTGTGATAAATTACCATGCATGTACACATGCGCCGCTAATTATGAAATCAGCACGGCATGGGTATTTATTATGCATCAGCATCGGTTGCCCCGTAAGGGGCGAGATGCCGGCATTTATTAAAATATTTACTATGAATGCGGAGCTTTCATAGTAAATATATGAAACAGATGCTTCGCCAATACGTCTTTAACAGCGTACAACCAAGCACATTTTTCCGGAGGAAAATTGAATGAAGAAGAAAATAGTTTCTGTTTTTATAATGATATGTCTCATGCTATCCATGACGGCACCCGCTTACGCCGAGAATCAGAGCCGCACCGTCATCGGCGCAGACCTTACTGCGGAGCAGGCGGCAGAGGTTTATAAGTTCTTCGGCATAAGCCGGGGCAGCGTTATCGAGCTGTCCATGACCAACGCCGAGGAGAGAACCTACCTTGAGGGCTATGTTGACGATGAAGTTATCGGAACGCGCTCGATCTCCTGCGTGTATGTCGAGCTTTTGCCCGAAGGCAGCGGAATGGAAGTCACGACGAGCAACATCACCTGGTGTACGGGCGAAATGTACATCGGGGCGCTTGCAACGGCGGGCATAACGGACGCGAAAATCATTGTCGCGGCGCCGTTTGAGGTCAGCGGTACGGCGGCGCTCAGCGGCGTTTACAAGGCCTACGAGGACATGACGGGCAATAAGCTTGACGACATCGCAAAGCTCGTCAGCACGCAGGAGCTGACAATCACCGGCGAGCTTGCCGAGGAGATTGGCAGCATGGACTCCGCCTCGATCGTCAGCGACCTCAAGCTCATGCTTGATGAGACAAAGAACATGAGCGACGAGGAGATCATCCGTGAGATTGAGCTGATCGCGCAGCAGTATAACGTAAAGCTCACAAACACCCAGAAAAATCAGCTTCTTACGCTCTGCCGCTCGCTTGAAAAATTGGATGCAGAGTCGCTCAAATCGAGGGGAGAAGAGGGTCAGGACACGCTGAAAAAGGTAGCGAACGCCAAGACGCAGGTGGTCGGCTTCGTGGAGAAGGCCAAAAAGGTCGTCGAGTCCGTGAGCAGCTTCTTTGACAAAATAAAGGATATCATCGGCAAATTCGGCTGATAAATAAAAATCGGGTGCAGTCATTTATCTGACTGCACCCTGTTTCTTACTTGCGGGGCTTTTTAGCGCTGTGGCTGCTTTGCGGAACAATGTCCGTAATTTTCATTTCGCCGCTGTCAACGGCTTCCTGAAGCGCGTTGTACACGGCGCCGGAGAACGAAGAGAAGCTCTCGGCAGGCGCGGCTTCGGGAACGGAGGGTTCAACCGGTGCCGAGGGTTCAACAGGAGCGGCGGTTTCGACAGGTGCGCTCGGCAGGGGCTTTGCTTCCTCGTAATGAAGCGCGCGGGGGAGGGAGATTCCCACCTGAAACACATGGATGACGATTGCGGCAATAAACAGTACGGTCAGGAGCCTGTGCAGCTTCATCCAGTTTTTCTTCAGTTTTTTCTGAAAAGATACGTCGCGCCCAGAAGAACGGACAGGACAAAGCAGACCGTGCCCATATTAGCGGTAAACAGAACCGTACCGAAATACGCCTGCGACGGTTTTGTGCCAATGGGGTTTCCGGCGAGAAAGCCGTGTATCAGACCCAGGACAATGAGACATATTCCGAGCGGAATGTGTATGTTGTGAAACACACGGTTCATCTTGCGGTTCTTTTTCGCGAGGTACTTTAACGCGGTGGCAAGAGCGCAGATGACCGCAAGCCACGCCGTGATAAGGCTGAGCAGCATAATTATTTCTCCTTAAATAAAACTGAGAATAGTATGGCCTGAGAAGGTCAGAAAATCCGTGAGGTCAAATATCCATCTTCACTATTACTTATTACTTTCCAAAAATCGGCTCCACAGGTTTTAGTGAATAGTGAATAAATAAAATCGGCAACCTTCTATCGAAGATTGCCGATTTTTGGAGGCGCCATCCAGATTTGAACTGGAGAATCGCGGATTTGCAGTCCGCTGCCTTACCACTTGGCTATGGCGCCATATGACT
>CAMEHJ010000218.1 GCA_945917385.1 uncultured bacterium | reverse complement strand
TGACACGGCCGACGGCGGTGCCGGCAATGATGATGTCGCCAAGCTTGAGTGTGCCGTTCTGGACAAGCACGGTCATTATCGGGCCGCGGCCCTTATCCAGTCTTGCCTCGATAACCGCGCCCTTTGCAGCCCTGTTCGGGTTGGCCTTCAGCTCCTGCACCTCGGCGAGAATGACGAGGTTTTCAAGCAGGTTATCAATGCCCATACCGGTCTTTGCGGAGATCGGGCAGATGATGGTATCGCCGCCCCAATCCTCGCTCACGAGGTCATACTCGGTGAGCTGCTGCTTGATGCGTTCGGGATTTGCGCCGACAGCGTCCATCTTATTGATGGCAACGACGACGGGGATGTTCGCCGCCTTTGCGTGGTTAATGCTTTCAATCGTCTGGGGCATGATGCCGTCGTCCGCCGCGACGACGAGAATGGCAATGTCCGTTACCATTGCGCCGCGGGCGCGCATGGATGTAAATGCCTCGTGGCCCGGAGTGTCAAGGAAGGTGATGGGGCTGCCGTTTATCTCGACGGTATATGCGCCGATATGCTGGGTGATGCCTCCGGCCTCGCCGGAGACGACGTTTGCATGTCTGATATAGTCAAGCAGAGAGGTCTTGCCGTGGTCAACGTGACCCATGACAACTACGACCGGCGCCCTGCCGACAAGCTCATCCTCGGTGTCCTCATGGTCGTCAATGAGTCTCTCCTCGACGGTCACGATGACTTCCTTCTCGACCTTGCAGCCAAGCTCCATTGCGACGAGAGCGGCGGTATCGTAGTCGATTATCTCGGAGACGGAGGCAAACACGCCGAGCTTGAAAAGCTGCTTTATAACCTCGGCCGCGGTCTTTTTCATTCGGGAGGCAAGCTCACCGACGCTGATTTCGTCGGGGATCTCCACCTTGAGCTGCTGCTTCTTGGCAATCTCAAGCTGGAGCCTGTTCATCTTGTCGCGCTCTTCCTGTCTGCGCTTGGCGGAGGCAGCCTGCGCATTGCCGCGCTGCTTCGCCTTGCTGTTGATCTTCTCTTTGTTCTGACGGCGCATATTGCTGCTGTTCGCCTTTACGCCCGCCATGTCCTCAAACTTCTCGTTGTACTTTTCGATGTTTACTGCCGCGCCGCCGCGGGTATCGACCACGCGCTTCTCGGCAACCTGACGCGGGACATGAACGCTCTTCTTCTCCGGCGCGGGAGCAGCGGGGGCGGTGGGAGCAGCGGGAGCCGGTGCTGCGGTCTGCGCAGGTGCCCCTTTCTGGGGCTTTGCGTCGGCAGGCTTTGCAGCTTTTGCGTCGGCGGGCTTCTTCGCCGCAGGCGCCTTCGCGGGCGCGGCCTTTTCGGGAGTCTTGAAAATCTCCTCAAGGCTTGCCGCCTGATTATGCTGGGTGAGGTATTCAAATATAACATCCAGCTCGTTATTTTCGAGAACCTGCATATGGTTCTTGGGAGGGGCGATATAGTCAGTCAGAATCTGAGAAATTTCCTTGGATGATAAACCAAAATCCTTGGCCACCTCGTGTATTCTGTATTTAATCATGCTCATGCATTAGTCCTCCTTTTTCCGAGTCTCTTTTTCGTATCGTGCGTACTTGCCTCGGCTTTGCGCTTTTTCGCCTTGTCAAATCGCTTTTTTATCTCCTCTGCGGCTTCGGCATACCTTTCCGCGTCCGCCTGCTTCATAAGCTCCATAAACGCGTTTGCAAAACCGATGTCCGTTACCGCGGCCATCGAACAGCCCGGAAGCCCCAGAGCAGATGAAAGCTCCGTCTTATCGTATGGGAGCGTGACCAAAGCTGCGTTTCTTCCGTATGTGAATCCCTCTGCCCGGTGTACGGCATTGTCTGACGCGTCGTGCGCCAGCAGAACAAGCTTTGCCTTGCCCTCTTTTACGGCGGCGCCCGTATTCGTCTCGCCCACCTGCAGGGCGTTCGCCCTTCGCATCAGGCCGAGCAGGCTCAGCGCCCTGTCATCCATCGCGCGCCTCCATCTCTTCCTCAAGAGCGCGATACACCTCGTCGGGTATCGCTGTGGAAAATGCGCGCTCAAGCGCTTTGGTCTTTATCGCCTTTTTCAGGCACTGCCCGTCAGGACAGACATATGCGCCGCGCCCCGGCGCCTTGCCCTTGAAGTCGAGACTGACGCTCCCCTCCGGCGAGCGGACCACACGGATAAGCTCGCGTTTGGGTTTCATTTCGCGGCAGCCAAGACACTGCCTCATCGGTATTTTCTTTTCCACGGCCGCCGCCTCCTTTCTCAGGCCTCGGATTCGGGCTTGATGTCGATTTTATAGCCGGTGAGCTTTGCGGCAAGTCTCGCGTTCTGACCCTCCTTGCCGATGGCAAGAGAGAGCTGAGAGTCGGGAACGATGACGCGGCAGCTCTTGCCGCCGTCAAGCATCGTAACGCTCACGACCTCGGAGGGAGAGAGCGCGGCTGCGATATACTCTTCGGGAATCTCGCTGTACTTGACAATGTCGATTTTCTCGCCGCCCAGCTCGTTCACAATGCTGGCAACTCTGCCGCCCTTGGGGCCGACGCAGGAGCCGATGGGGTCAACATCGGGGTCTGCCGACCAGACCGCCATCTTTGTGCGGCTGCCCGCCTCGCGGGCGATGGACTTGATTTCGACGGTACCGTCGAAGATTTCCGGAACCTCAAGCTCGAACAGGCGCTTTACAAGGCCGGGGTGCGTGCGGCTGATGAGAACCTGCGGGCCGCGGGTGGAATTTCTGACCTCGACAACGTAGACCTTGATCCTGTCGCCCTCGGTGAGAACCTCGGTCTTGATGCGCTCGTTGGGGGCGAGCATGGCTTCGGTAAACTCGCTGTTGGAGGAAATGCGGATGGAAACGCTGCCGTTTCTCGGCTCGATATGGGAGACGACGCCGGTGAGGATTTCATGCTCCTTGGAGGTGAACTCCTCGTAGATTATTCCGCGCTCCGCCTCGCGGATGCCCTGAATAATGACCTGCTTTGCGGACTGGGCTGCAATGCGGCCGAACTTCTTCGTCTCGACGGGTACGCCGACAACGTCGCCGGGTCTTGCCTTGCGGCTGATCTTCTTCGCCGCGGCGAGAATGATCTCATGGCTCGGATCCTCAACCTCTTCAACGACGGTCTTTT
>CAMEHJ010000217.1 GCA_945917385.1 uncultured bacterium | reverse complement strand
CTTACCTGCTTTTGAAGGACACCGCCTCTCTCGCGCGGGAGATACAGGTGCTTCAGGGCATGATAAACGCCGCCACGCAGAACGCCTCCGCAATGTCGGCTGAGATGGCGGACGCGATGCGCGGCATGGGCGACAGCATTGAGAATATATATAATGAGAATCTCGCCCCCAATCTCCCGGACTTCCCGGAGTACGTTCCCCCGGAGTCTACGCCCTCCGCCTTCCCGCCGGATGAGCAAGGTACGGAGACCGGCGGCGAACAGACGGCCTACTCTTTCGACGCATCCGAAGGCGGCGGCACCGAGAGCGGAGACGGCGAGAGCGCAGCGCCCCTGTCGGTGGCGGCACACTCCTCCGAGAGCCTTAAACTCAGGCGCAGCGCGCTTATTACCCGCCGCCTGTCCTCCGTCGGCACGGGTACGGAGGGCGGCGGCACCGAGAGCGGCGGCACGGAGAGCGGCGGTTCCACTTCCGGCAGCCTTGAAGAAAACAAGGATGTGTTCAGCCATGAGGTCGATAACATGGCGGACGTTGTCTCGTGGTCCGCAGACGTCATCGCAAGCGACCTCGGCGGCATCGGCAACCAGCTCGCCAAGGTCATGCTTATGATGGCAAATATGCTCAGCGGAGCGACAAAGCCCGTCATATACGAGGACGTCTCCGGGGATGAACCGGCAGACAGTATTCAGGGGCGCGTGAACAGCTGCGCGAACTTCGGCCGCATCGAGGGCGACACCAATGTCGGCGGCATCGGCGGCGACATGGGCGTCGAGTACGAGTTTGACCTTGAAAACGAGCTGCTCAGCCGCTTTCAGAGCGCGAACATCATCTCCCAGACCTTCCTGAGCAAGTGCATTTCAAGCCGCAACGTGAACCGCGGCTCAGTGCTCGCGAAGAAGGATAACGTCGGTGGCGTTGTCGGGCAGGGACAGGTCGGTCTTATCACCGACTGTGAAAACTACGGCAGCACGCAGAGCGAGGAGGGGCACTATGTGGGCGGCATCGTCGGGCTTTCGATGACGAACGTCACCCGCTCCTACGCCATGTGCAGTCTTGACGGTACGGGCTTTGTCGGCGGCATCGCCGGCAAGTGCGCGAATATCAGTGACTGCGCGAGCATTGTCGAGCTTAACGGCGTTACCTCCTGCGCCGGCGCCGTGGCGGGCTTTGCCGATGTACACAGCGAGGACGTCACCATTGAAAATAACATCTACGTCGCCAGCGAAAAGCAGCCGATGGGCGGCATCGACGGCATCAGCTACGGCGGCATTGTGGAGCCTATTGACTATGACGAGCTTATGAAGCTTCCCGACCTGCCCGCGAACTTCGGCAGGCTCAAGCTCAGCTTTGTCGCGGACGGAGTCGAGGTCGGAACGCTGTTCTTCGATTACGGCGGCTCCATCGACGTCTCGCAGATCCCGCCCGTGCCGGAGAAGGTCGGCTACAACGGAAGCTGGGGCGAGCATGAGTACACCGATCTGCGCATGAGCGAGGTCATAGAGGCCGTCTATGTGCCGAGACAGGCGGCGCTTGCCTCCGAGCGCACACGCGGCGAGTCCCCGCTGTCCGTCCTGCTTATCGAGGGCGACTTCCCCAGCACGGCAAAGCTCTCTCTCAGCGAAAGCGACATACCTGACCCGGTGATTGAGGGGGGCGAGGTGCGCGAGAAGTGGATGTTCACCATTGACGGTGCGGACACCTCTGCTGGCTACAATGTCCACTACCTTGAGCCCGAACATCTCCAGCGCGCAAGCCGCATCGACATCTATGTCTACGATGACGGACAGTGGCGCGAGCTTGAGAGCGAAAAGAACGGAAGCTACATCGTATTCGACGCCGAGGGCGGCAAGGTGATCTTCAGCGCGGTCGAGCACAAGGACGAAAAGACCGCCGAGTATATCGCCGCGGGCGGCATCTGCGCGGTACTGCTTCTGTCGCTCGTGGTAACGCTGAATATCCGCAGGAAGAAAAAAGCGAAGAAAGCCGCAAAAGCGGCGAAATAAATCAAAAAGCATGGGCGTGCCCGAACAGGCGCGCCCATATTGCTGTTAAGAAATCTCTTTCCCCTTGCCTCCCCTGTGCAAGGGGAGGTGGGTCGCCGTCAGGCGGCCCGGAGGGGTTGACGCGGAGAAATGCTGCGTTATTCGCCTTATATCAGATAAATTCGCAGCTTTTTACCGCACAATCCCTCAGTCACGGCTGGCGCCGAGACAGCTCCCTTTACACAAGGGAGCCATGAATGCGCCGGAACGTTACATAATAAATTCAAACATATTGCAGGAAAACCAAGCGGTTTTATGATGGTATCAGCAAATATTTGAACAAACAGCAATCAATTCTCTCAGTCGGTTTCACCGACAGCGTTCCCACAGGGAGAGCCAAGAATGTCAAAGAACCTGATTTTCCTCTAAAACCATGAGATAAGCTTCTTGGCTCCCTCTGACGAGGGAGCCAAGGGAAAAGAGGTTTTTACATTCTCCTTTCTGCCGCACCCTTTGGGTGCGGCAGATTATTTAAAGAACCTCGATTTTATACTGTCTGCCGGTCTCGCCGGAGACATAGATTTTTACCTTTTCTCCGTTTTCATCGGCGCAGACAAATTCATAGCAGGCCACACTCCTGCCGCCGGGGCTTTTTATGACGGTCTTTTCGCTGTTTTGGAGTTCTATCCCCTGAGGCAGCTTTTTCCTCGCTTCCTCCTCCGTCACCTTCCACTGCACCTCGGCAATGTCGGGGGAGTAGTTTTCGGCGTTCAGGGAGTATATCTCCCCGTTGTCCGCGGCTACCGAGACCGTGATATAATTATCCTCGCACACGGCCTCGTTCTGCACGGCGGCATACCTGAACGAAACAAGTCCGTTTTGCGCATCGCTCTCTCTGAGCGTCAGATTTTCAAAGCCCTGCTGCGCGAGATAGCTCTCCGCCGTTTTGCGCGCGTCCTCTTCGCTCACTTCCCCGCCGACGACGAGCCTTGACCGGCTTACCGAGCACAGGCCGCTCGCGTCCGCAACGACCGTCATGCCGCCCGCGCTGTAACAGCGGCGGGAATTTTCGCCCTCATAGTCGTATTCGTGCCTCAGCTCCCGCGGCTCGACCCCAGCGGCCTTTGCCGCG
>CAMEHJ010000216.1 GCA_945917385.1 uncultured bacterium | reverse complement strand
GATATTGACTATCTCTCGCGCTGCCTGCATACCGCGTCCAAGGCCTGCGACTACTACGGATGGACGCGCGTGGATTTTATGAAAAACGGGGCAGAACGTGCGGTGGAAGAAAAGAACGACGAAATCTACGCGCTCATTCTCGACGCGATAAATGGCAAATGAAAAAAGGGCATCCGAAGGATGCCACGAAGACTGTGAAAGAACTGCGAAGAGCGCTGCGTAACAGAGCAGCGGGGAATGTGTGCAAGGGGTTAAGACCCCTTGCGCGTTAAAATCGGTTCCTCATTTCAAAAATTGAAATGAGGAAGGGCATCCGAAGATGCCCCTGTATCATCAGCAGCCGCAGTTATTGTTGCAGCCGCAGTTGTTATTGCAGCCGCAGTCCCAGTTGCCGCCGCAGCCGCCGCAGCTGAAGATTATGATAATGAGAATGATGAGCCAGAGATTGTTGTTGCATCCGTTACAGAACATATTGATTTCCTTTCTCCGCACTTAAAAAGCTTTTCTGCTGCCGCCCTGTGCGGGGGTCGGCAGATTTGATGAGGTTTTGTGTAGAGCATGAGGAGCAGACACTTCTGCATCGCTCGTGCCATACTATGCCGGGGAACAGGCGAATGACACTGACGTTTCCGATTATAATTCCGCAATAGGAGAAAAACATGCCGGACGACATTGAAAAAATAAACCAGATATTCAAAAGCCACGATGAAAAAGCCGAACAAAACAGCGCGGACAGGGCGCAGGAAACTGCGGGCACCGGAAAAAGAAAGCGCACGCCGTCCATCAAATCCGTGGACGAGCTGCTGATTGACACTTCCGGCGACGAGAGACGCAACTACACCGGGGATGCCGAGTCCGAGCGCGACTACCTCCCTGTTAGACAGAGCCATGAATCAAAGTCCGGCTGTCTCGGCGGGCTTATGTTCTTCACCTTCATCGCGTGCATCAGTATTATTTTTGCGTGCGCCGCATGGATGGCGGCGAGCGATATGCTCGCGCTGAACCAGAAGGACTTCACCGCGGTCATCTCACTGCCGAGCACGATATTCACGTCGGAGACCGTGGACACGGTGGACGAAAAGGGCGTTAAAACCGGGACCAAGCGCGTGACACACGCCGACATCGACTATGTCGCGGACGTGCTGAAGGACGCGGGACTGGTGGAATACAAGTGGCTGTTTGAGACCTTCTGCAGGATATCGAAGGCTGACGCAAAGCTCAGCCCCGGTGAATATGAGCTTAAATCCACATATGACTACCGTGCGCTTATTCAGCATATGCGCTCAGGCTCGTCCTCGACGGTAACGGTGACCGTTACGATACCTGAGGGCTACACGATGCACCAGATATTCAAGAGACTTGAGGAGAAGGGCGTCTGCTCCTACGAGGACCTTATGGAGGCGGCGTCCGGTTACAGCTTCAACTACGACTTCCTCGACAATACCGAGACAGACGGCAGCTACGACAGTAAGCGGCTTGAGGGCTTCCTGTTCCCGGACACCTACGAATTTTACGTCGGAATGCAGGCGTCAAGCGCGATAAACAAGATGCTTGAGAATTTCCACTACCGCACGAACGACGCAATGAAAACGCAGGCAGAGGAAATGGGCCTTTCGTTTACGGACATTATCAATATCGCCTCCCTGATAGAACGCGAGGCAGCAAACGACGGAGAGCGTACATTGATAGCATCCGTAATTTATAACCGTCTGAACAGGGGAATGCTGCTCGGCATTGACGCGGCTGTTTTGTACCCGTACCCAGACCATGAGGGTGCTCCGACCGGAGAAATGCTTCGCGCGGACGACCCGTACAACACGAGAATCAACCCCGGACTTCCGCCGACGCCTATCTGCAATCCCGGACTTGCCTCGATAAACGCGGCTCTCTACCCGGAGAACACCTACTACACCTACTATGCGCTTGACACGGAGACGGGCGAGCACAGATTCTTTACTGACGAAACGGAGTTTGCAAACTTTGTTGCTACACAGGATTATTCGTAATGATTTAGAGCTTCTCTCGCCCGCGGGCGACATGGAGCGGCTGGAAATGGCGCTTGCCTACGGTGCTGACGCCGTGTATCTCGCGGGGCGCGAGTTCGGTATGCGCGCCTCCGCCGGGAATTTCAGCGACGATGAGCTGAGATGCGCCGTCACGATGGCGCACGGCATGGGAAAGCGGGTCTACGTCACCTGCAACACCCTGCCGCGCGAGGACGAGATGGAGCGGCTGCCTGACTTTCTGCGGCTTTTACAGGATTGCGGCGTGGACGCGATGATCGTTGCCGACCTCGGCATTATGGCGATTGCGAAGAAGGTCGCGCCGGATGTGAAGCTCCATGTGAGCACGCAGTTCGGCGTCACGAACAGCGCCACGGCAAACGCGCTGTATGCGCTCGGTGCGGACACGGTCGTTCTCGCACGCGAGCTGCCGATCGAGGAGATACGCAAAATAAGGCAGCACACCCCGCATGAGCTGAGACTGGAAGCGTTCGTACACGGCGCGATGTGCGTTTCGTTCTCAGGAAGATGCCTGCTGTCAAATTACCTGACCGGCCGCGACGCAAACCGCGGACAGTGCGCCCAGCCCTGCCGCTGGAAGTACCATCTGGTCGAGGAGAAAAGACCGGGTGAATACTTCGAGATAACCGAGGACGGGGGTACATATATCCTCAATTCGCGGGATATGCGCATGATAGAGCATCTGCGCGAGCTTGCCGACGCGGGGGTATCAAGCTTCAAGATTGAGGGCAGAATGAAATCGTCATACTATGCCGCCGTCGTCACCAACGCATACCGCCACGCGCTCGACGCCGTTGCCGCGGGGGATGAGATACCGCAGATATGGATTGACGAGACTGACAAGGTCAGCCACCGCCCATACTGCACCGGGTTTTACTACGGCGACCCCGGACAGCATTACGCTGAGGCAAGTTATTTTACCGAGACGGATGTTGCCGCGGTCGTGGAAAGCTGTGACGAAGACGGAAACGCCGTTCTTACCCAGCGCAACAAGTTTTATAAGGGCGACAGACTTGAGCTGCTGACGCCGGACGGTCTGCCGACGATGTTCGAGGCTGAGCATATCTTCAATGCAGACGGCGAGGAGATC
>CAMEHJ010000215.1 GCA_945917385.1 uncultured bacterium | reverse complement strand
CAAGGCGCAGGAGCTGAATGACCTGATATGCGAGGTCGAAGGGGTGAAGTCCGTCGAGTTTGACGCAAGCGAACAGCACTACCGCTCCGCCTCGGCGCTCTTCTCCGTCACCTTTGACGGCGGAAACGACGACGAGTGCAGTATTGATGCTCTCGCGGAGATCAACAGGCTGCTGGCGGATTACGACCTGTATGTCCACAGCGAGGTCGGAAATCCGCTTCAGGCGATAATCAACTCAGAAATGCTGATCGTTGACATTATCGCGGTCATCATCGTGCTGGCGGTTTTGCTGCTGACGAGCAAGACCTACGCTGAGATTCCCGTTCTGCTGCTGACCTTCGGCGCGGCGGCGATACTCAACATGGGCACAAACTTCCTCATGGGCGAGATCTCCTTCATCACAAACTCCATCGCCATCGTTTTGCAGCTTGCCCTTGCCATTGACTACGCCATCATACTCTGCAACCGTTTTGCCGAGGAGCGCGCCTCAAAGGAGCCGCGCGAGGCCGCGATATCCGCGCTGAGCAAAGCCATTCCCGAAATTTCCGCAAGCAGCCTGACGACGATCTCCGGTCTGCTCGCAATGTGCCTTATGGAGTTCAGACTCGGCTACGACATGGGCTCGGTGCTGATAAAGGCGATAATGCTGAGTTTGCTGTCGGTGTTTCTGCTGATGCCGGGGCTGCTCGTCCTGTTCTCGCCGCTTATCGACAAGACCCACCACAGAAACTTCGTGCCTAAGATAAACTTTCTCGGCAAGGCGGTCTACGCGACCCGCTTTGTGATGCCCGCGCTCTTCGTCGTTGTCATCTGCGCCGCCTTTGTCTTTTCGCACAAGGCAAACTATGTTTACTCTCAAGACTCTATCAGCTCCATCCGTAAAAATGAGGCGCAGATCGCGCAGGCGAAAATCGAGGAACTTTTCGGCAGGGATAACCAGCTCGCCGTTATCGTCCCCGCGGGCGACTACAAAAAGGAGGCGGAGATCCTTCGGGAGATTGAGGAGCTCCCGCACGTTGAGAGCGCGCTCGGCCTTGCGAACATCGAGGCGATGGACGGCTATGTGCTGACAAGCGAGCTGACCCCCCGCCAGTTTTCGGAGCTTGCGAACCTCGATATCGAGGTTTCAAACCTCCTGTACGCGGGCTACGCCATGTCAAAGGACGAATACGGGCAGGTGATGACCAACCTCGAAAACTACTCCGTCCCACTCATAGATATGTTCTCCTACCTGTTTGAAAAGCGCGATGAGGTCACGCTCGACCTCGACGAGGAGACGGTCGAACTGCTTGACGACCTTGAAGTGCAGCTCAGCGACGCGAAGCTCCAGCTCAATAACGGGACCTGGACGCGGCTTGTGGTCGATCTCGATCTGCCGGTTGAGGGCGAGGACAGCTACGAATATCTCGACATTATCCGGGGCATCACGGCGCGCTTCTATAACGTACACTATCTTGTGGGCGACACCACAAGCTGCAGCGACCTTAGAAGCTCGTTTGAAAACGACAACCTGCTGATAAGCATACTGACCGTCGTGTTCGTCGTACTGGTCCTGCTGTTCACGTTCAAGTCCGCGGGTCTGCCGCTGCTGCTTATCGCCATCATTCAGGGAAGTATCTGGTGCAACTTCTCGGTACCGTATCTCAGGGATAAGAATCTGTTCTTCATGACCTACCTGATCATCAGCTCGATTCAGATGGGCGCGAACATCGACTACGCCATCGTCATTTCCAGCCGGTATATGGAGCTGAAAAAGCAGCTCCCGCTCAAAAAGGCAATGACCGAGACGCTGAACCAGGCGTTCCCGACCATCATCACCTCCGGCACGATGCTCGCCTCCGCGGGTATCGTTATCGGTCTTTGCACCTCAAACGAAACCATCTCCACCATCGGCGTGTTCCTCGGCACGGGCACCACAATGTCCATCTTCCTCGTCATGTGCGTCCTGCCGCAGATACTGCTCACGGGCGATATAATAATCCGCAAAACCGCATTCAACCTCAGCCGAAACTCCGCCCCCACAAGCAAGACCGGCTTCATCCGCATCGACGGCAAGGTCAGGGGCAATATGAACGGCTACATCTACGCGGACGTCCACGGGCTTTTCCGGGGAGAGCTGAACGCGATGGTCGATATCGGCGGCGTGAAGGACGTTACCGAAATGCTCCCGCTGCCGGGCGAAGAAAGTCAAATTCAAGAGGTGATCGAATGAAAAAACGTATCCTGTCTCTCGCACTTGCATTGCTGATGTGCATGACGTGTATGTCCCCGGCGGCGTACGCGCAGGACGAAAAAAGGACCATACACATAAAGTCTGCCGAGGAACTGCGCAAATTTGCGCAGGACTGCATCCTTGACGAGTATTCACATGATCTTGAGGTCATACTCGACTGCGATATTGACCTCAAGGGTGAGCCGTTTTTCCCCATCGCCAGCTTCAGCGGCGTATTCTTAGGCGGCGGGCACAGCATCACGAATTTCAAGCTTGCGACCGACGGCTCACACCAGGGCTTTTTCCGCTATATTCAGGAGGGGGCGAGCGTTGACTCGCTCAAGATCTCCGGCACGGTGGAGCCGGGGGACAGCCGCTCTCAGACCGGCGGCATCGCCGGCACGAACCGGGGCGAGATCACAAACTGCTCGTTTTCCGGCACCGTTTCGGCGCTCAACTACGTCGGCGGCATTGTGGGTGAAAACCTCGGCACGGTGAAAAACTGCCATGTCACCGGCACCGTTACGGGAAAACGCTTCACCGGCGGCATCGTCGGGTGGAGCTGCGGCACCGTATCCGGCTGCAAAAACGACGCCGATGTGAACACGGACATCACGGTCGGCGGGCTTGAGCTTAACGACATCAACCTCAACAGCGTCACCGGGCTTAACCTGACGAGCGCGCAGGATACGGACGTCGTATCCGACACGGGCGGCATCGTCGGGTACTCAAGCGGCATCGTCTCCGAGTGCAGAAACTACGGTAAAATCGGCGACCCGCATTACGGCTACAACGTCGGCGGCATCGCCGGGCGTCAGTGCGGGTATGTAAACGCCTGTGAAAACCGCGGCACGGTTAACGGGCGAAAGGACGTCGCCGGCATCGTCGGGCAGATGGAGCCTTACCT
>CAMEHJ010000214.1 GCA_945917385.1 uncultured bacterium | reverse complement strand
CAGCGCCGCCGAGGTCAGCAGCGCCAACGCCTGCTCCCCTATCGCAAGCTCCATCAGCCGAAAAACCTCTTCCACAGCGGCGCTGCGGCAGTGCCGTCGCTGTACGAGAGCGCCTGCACGTTCCCGCGAACCTCAAGCGCGCCCGCGTCAAGGTCTATGCGCTCGACGTGCAAGTCGCTGCCCTGAATGCTCAGCTCCCCCATCGAGGTCGTCAGCACCACAAGATTCTCGTCAAAACCGGACACGTCCTCCACTCCGCTCAGCGTGAGTCTGCCTCTGTCCGTCAATGTCAGCTCATGCGTTTTGCGCACGCTCTTCTCCGTGCCGTATGCCATATACCTCACCTCCGTAAAATATATGCACACGAAATTGAAAATAGCAGTGCTTTCACACTGCTATTTTCAGATTATTTTATTCGAGGCTCATGCCGATCTCGTAGCCGGCTCTGGTGGCCTCCATGATGCGGGCGGGTTTAAGCTCGTCGCCAACCTTGTAAACCTTGCCGCAGATCTTCTCCAGCTCGTCACCGTAGGGATTTGCGGATTTTACGCCGATGGACATTACGATAACGTCGCAGGGCAGGTAGAACTTGTCGCCGTTGCGGGTATCCTCCATGTAAACGCCGGTGTCGTCGATCTTGGTGCACTTGCGGTTGAGCAGGAACATGACCTGATTGCGGAGCAGCGGGTCAACGATGTCGTTTCTGAGCGAGCCGTTTCCGTCGGGCGCGATGAACTTGCTCATCTCGATGACGTAAACGCCGTTATTCTTGGAGCGCTCGGAGAGCTGCTCCGCAACCTCAAGCCCGGTAAAGCCGGAGCCGATAACCGCGATGGCCTTATCCTTGAAGTCTACCTCGCCTCTGAGGACCTGCGGGGGCGTCACGACGATGGAAGAGGTCTCGCAGCCCTCGATGAACTTGGGCAGGAGCGGCGTACCGCCGGCGGCATCGATGATGGCGTAGTAATTTTCTTTCTTCAGCTCCTCAACAGTGGGAACACAGCCGAGTTTGATTTCGACATTGCGCTCTCTGCAGCGGTGCTCAAGGGTGTTGATGAGCCACATATTCTTGTGCTTGGAGGTGGAGCGGCTGCCGAGGAAAACCTGACCGCCGAGGTAGGGCTGCTTTTCGTACACGGTGACGGCAAAGCCGCGGGACGCGAGCACGGACGCCGCCTCAAGACCGGCGGGGCCGCCGCCGATAACGCCGACCTTTCTGCCGTCTCCGTTCATCTTCGGCAGCTCGACAGTGGTCTCAAGACCGGCTTCGGGGTTTACGGAGCAGCGGATGGAGCCGCCGCCGGTGATGGACTCGTAGCAGCGCATACAGGAGATGCAGTGCATGATGTCCGCGTCGCGGCCGCACTGCGCCTTCTTGACCCAGTCGGGGTCTGCGATAAAGCTTCTCGCGCTGCCGACGAGGTCGCAGTAATCGTTTTCGAGCATCCACTCCGCGTATGCGGGGTCGCGCACGATGGAGACGGTGCAGACAGGCAGGTCAACGTTTGCCTTGACCGCCTTTGCAAAATGCTTCGCCCAGCCCTGGTCAAAGGAGGGCGGCTCGACAGCCTGGCTGCCATGGGCAAGTCCGCCGGACTTTGAGATGTCGAGGATGGTGACGCCCCAGTCCTTGCACCACTGGCAGACCTTCAGCACCTCGTCGAAGTGCATACCGTTCTTGCCGACATACTCCTCCGCGGAGATCCTGAGCATGATGGGGAACTCCTCGCCGCAGTATTTTCTGACGGCGTCGAGCACCATATGCAGGAATTTTGCGCGGTTTTCAAGGCAGCCGCCGAACTCGTCGGTGCGCTTGTTGAGGTTCGGGGATAGGAACTGGTGGATGAGGTACTGGTGTGCGCCGTGGATTGCGACGCCGTCGAGCCCGCCGAGCTGAACTCTGTGTGCGGCCTGGCCGTACTTGTCGGCAAGCCACTCGATCTCCTCTTTGGTCATGGCGCGGGTCTTGACGCCGGGCGCTCTGTGGGAGGGGATGGAGCTTGCGGAGATGAAGTTCTCCGGCTTAACAAACAGGGGGTTCGGCTCACAGCCGGGGTGGTTGATCTGCACGAAGCCCTTTGCACCGCCCTCGTGGATGGCGGAGGCGAGCTTTGCAAACTCCTTGATGCTGTAATCCTTGTCGGCAAGGATGCTCTTGCCGCTCTGGCAGCCGGTGAGCGTCTCGACGCAGGAAAGCTCGGTCACGATGATGCCGACGCCGCCCTGAGCGCGCCTTCTGTAAAACGCCATGGTTTCGGGGCTGACGATACCGCCCTCTTCACCCGCGATGTTGAGGCCGACCTGATGCGGCTCGTCAACAATTCTGTTTTTTATTGTAAGGTTACCGATTTTAAGCTCGGTAAACATTTTCTCGTACATACCCATACTCCTTTCAAACGCGTGGATTATACGTTGGTTGCGCCCCACTTCTTGAGCATTTCTTTTGCGGTAGCCTCATCAAGTCCCCACTCGGTGAGGATCTCCATGTTGTCCTCGCCGACATGGCGTGCGGGGAAGGACAGTCTCTCCTCCTCGCTGACGCCGGAGAAATCCGCAAAGTACGGGCAGTGCTTGTTGCTTGCGACCTCGGTGCCTTCCCATTCGGGGTACATGGGGTAGTTGACCCACCAGCCGAGACGGTGGTACTCCTCGTCCTCCCAGACTTCCTTCGCGGTCATGACGGGGCAGCAGGCGACACCGGCCTTCTCTATCATGTCGTAGGCCTCGCGGGTGTCATCGAAGGTCATGAGCCACTCGGTAATGATGCGCTCGACCTCTTTGTGGTTCTTTGAACGTGCGGGCAGGGTAGCAAAATCGGGGTCGGTCTTGAGGTCGGGGCGGCCCATGCAGTCGCACAGGGGGTTCCAGGTTCCGGGGGAGACGGCGCCGATGACCATGGACATGGTCTTGCCGGTGTAGATGCCGTAGGGGCTCATGTTGGCGTTGTGGTTGCCGGTACGGCCCTGAATGTGGCCGCGCTTGTTCTGGTTCTGGAGGGAGGCGTTGACGTGGATCATGTTGCGGGCGAGGGAGAAGTCGATGAACTGGCCCTCACCGGTTCTGAACTTGTGGAACAGCGCGAGCATGACGGCGGCGAAGAAGCCCTCAGCACCGCACATATCACCAAGAACGGTGCCG
>CAMEHJ010000213.1 GCA_945917385.1 uncultured bacterium | reverse complement strand
TGTGTCCGGCAAAGCAGAAGTCGTTGAACTCCTGAACCGTCTGGCCCTTGGCGATGTTCTCATACAGGCCGCCGTTGGTGTTGGAGCCTTCGTCCTCGGAATACTTGTTTGCGAGCTCGGCGAAGCTGTCCTCGGTCTTATCGCCGGAGTTGAACTCGGCAAGGATCTCCTCGGCGCGCGCCTTGGCTGCGGCCTTGGCCTCGTCGGTGTAGGTGCCGTCTGCGGACTCCTCAGCCTTTATGAGGATATGGCGCACGGAAACGGTGTTATAGTGGTTGTCGTCACGGCTGAGGAACACGACGACGTTATAGCCTGTCTCGCCGCTGTTTACCTCGGCGGTGATGTCACCGGCCTTGCGGCTGGCGTCCTTGAGCCAATCGGCCGCGGTGGTGATGCTGTTGCCGGAGACGGAGGAAACGGACTGAGCGGCACCGTCGATCCCGGCTTCGGTGAGCGCGGCATTGAGCTTCTCTTCGCCCTCAAGCTCGGAGTCAGCCTTGTTGTAGGCTGCGACTATCGCATCGGCCTTGGCCTTCGCGGCGTCAAGAGCTTCGGGGGTAACAGTCTGGGTATCGTTGCCGTCGTCATCCTGAGTCGTGGTCTTCTCAGCCTCTACGAAGTAGTAGGCGTAGCCGAACGTATCCCAGGAATCCTTGTTCTCTGCATACTTCGCTTCGAACTCGGCGGAGCTGTATTCGAGAGAATTCTGCTTCTCGGTTTCGACCTTGTTGGCGAGGGCTGCGTCCAAGGCGGCGCTGCGCGCCATCTCGACCGTCACGCCCTGACCGTAGTTTGCGGCGAGCATCTTATCGGCGCTGGCGTAGCCCTGAAGCTTTGCCATAGATTCAAGGTTCTCAAAGTTTGCGTCGACATCGGCTATCTCATCCTCGGTAAGCTCGATGCCGTTTGCCTTGGCATAGTCGCACAGAGCCTTGACCTGAAGCAGCTCGTTCTCAGCCACGGTCAGGAAATGCTCCTTCCATGTGCCGCCGTAGGGGCTGGTCTGCTTGCCGAGGCCTCTGATGCCGGTGGAGGTATCAAGGCCGAACAGCGAGGCATAGCTGCCGTACTGGTTGGCGGTGCTGTAATACTGCGTGGCATAGTGGTAGCTGAGCTCGGAGGCGGAATAGCTCCTGTCGCCTATGGTATAGGCCGTGGTCTTATACAGGACTCCGGAGTCAAGGAAAATAATAAGCGCGATCAGCAGCACGACGCCCATAGTACCTAAGGTCCAGCGTCTCTTGCTCTGCGCCTTTTTGCTGGCCTCTTCCTGCGCGGCCAGCATCTTCTTGTCAGTACCGGCTTTGCGGGCGGCCTGACGGTTCTTCTTCTCGGTCGATGCACTCATCTTATGTCATCTCATCCTTTGCGTAATTTTCGCGTAATGCGTAGGTCATTTGAACAGACTAAGGTATTATAACGCAAGTCTGTCCGTGATTCAAGCCATATTGCGACTATTCTCAAATTATTAAAATAAGATTTATAATATAATGCTGTTTTCGACATGAAAGTGTGTTAAAATAAATGCAATTAATCACGGAGGTGCCAATGAACCGTAAGCTCACCGCGGCGGCTGCGGCCGTCATGCTGACTGCCTGCATCGTTCTGGACAGCCGCTTCACCCTCGAAACAACCGAATACAGTGCGTGGTTCGACGATCTCCCACCGGAGTTTGACGGCTTCCGCATCGCCGTCCTCTCCGACCTGCATGGGATGAGCTTCGGAGAAGGCAACAGCCGGCTCATCCGCGCCGTGTCGGACGCGAAGCCCGACATGATCGCCATCCTCGGGGACATGATAACCTACCCCTCCGACCTGCCCGCTTTTGAAAGCCTGCTCAGCGGCATTGAGGGCATCGCGCCCATATACTGTATAAACGGCAACCATGAGTGGGCAGCGCACTGCGTGGATAAGGAGAGGGAGCTTGCGCTCAGCCACGGCGCACATTTTCTGAGCAACTCCTATGAGCCCTTATACTGCGGCTCCTCGCGCATCATCGTCTGCGGTGCGGAGGATAAAAACGGCCGCGCCGATATGGAGACGCCGCCGGAGCTTGCCGCAAGGCTGCGCGGGGAGTACCCGGACGACTTTGTCCTCTGGCTCTATCACCGCAATGATACGCTCACAGGCTTTCCCGGACTGCCGGTCGACCTCGTCCTCAGCGGCCACGCCCACGGCGGCATAGTCCGCCTGCCGTTTATCGGCGGCCTGCTCGATGTTCACCGCCGCCTCGGCGCGGAATACGAAAAGGGCATGTATGAAGAGAATAATACCGTGATGATCGTTTCGCGCGGGCTTGGAAACTCGATCGTTGTTCCGCGCTTTCTCAACCGTCCGGAGCTTGTGTGCGTGACCTTGTCAATTGATAGTAAGACTTCGGATTAACTTGCAGTCATATATGCGGCACATCGTGCATATATTGGTTGTATGCTGACTAAACAGGAGGTACACCATGGATATAGATGATCTGATTTTCGGTGACTATAACCCCGGCCCCAGCCAGAAGTAATAAGGCTGGGCAATAACAAAATTACGGACAGTGCCGTCAATATGACCGCGCTGTCTGAAAACAAAAGAGAGAGGAAACAGAGACATGAAGGTACTGATGCTCAACGGAAGCAGCAAGGCAAACGGCAACACCTATCACGCGCTTGAGGAGGCCGGCAGACAGCTCAAGGCGGAGGGCATAGATTATGAGATATTCCAGATCGGCCCCGCCCCGGTGCGCGACTGCATCGGCTGCAACAGGTGCACGGATGAGGGCTGCGTATTCACGGATGACAGCGTGAACGAGTTCATCGCCAAGGCAAAGGAAGCCGACGGCTTCATCTTCGGCACACCCGTGTATTACGCCCACCCGAGCGGGCGCATTCTTTCCTTCCTTGACCGCGCGTTCTACAGCAGCGAGGACGCCTTCGCCTTCAAGCCCGGCGCGGCAGTCGCGATAGCGCGGCGCGGCGGCACGACCGCTTCATTTGACGCGGTGAACAAGTACTTCGGCATATCCAATATGCCGGTCGTATCGTCGAGCTACTGGAACATCGCCCACGGCTGCACTCCCGGCGAGGTCACGCAGGACGCCGAGGGCATGCAGACGATGCGCAACCTTGCGCGCAACATAGCATGGATGCTCAAGTGCTTCGAAGCCG
>CAMEHJ010000212.1 GCA_945917385.1 uncultured bacterium | reverse complement strand
TATGGAACAACAAAAACGGCAAAATGTCAAGCGGAACGGACAAATGTCCGTATAGAGAGAAATTCCGCGGAGCGGGTCGCAAATTTGCGGCCCGCTTTTTGCGTGTTTTCCAAAGCTTGAAATAAAAATTTATTATGTTATAATATATAAGTTAAAATTGAGATAAGTATGCACTGATGTGCGGAAAGTTATACTGTTTAGCGAGGTCAAAGATTTTTATGGGTGCAGGTGCACAATACAACAACGAAAGCATTACAAGCCTGAAAGGCGCGGACAGGGTAAGGAAAAGACCGGGGGTCATCTTCGGTTCGGACGGACTTGACGGATGCGAGCACGCCGTATTCGAAATCCTCTCAAACGCGATCGACGAGGCGAGAGAGGGCTACGGCGACACCATCACGCTCACTTACTTTGAGGACAAGTCCATCGAGGTACAGGATTTCGGCCGCGGCTGTCCGCTGGAATGGAACGCGAACGAACAGCGCTTCACCTGGGAGCTTGTTTTTTGCGAGCTGTACGCGGGCGGCAAATATAAAAACACCGACGGGGGAGACTACGAATACTCGCTGGGGCTTAACGGACTCGGCTCCTGCGCGACGCAGTACGCCTCCGAGTACATGGATGTTACCGTCAGAAGAGACGGGATAAAATATGAGCTTCATTTCAAAAAGGGCAAGCCCGTCGGAAAGAAGGGGCAGGAGCTGACTAAGGAGCCTGCCGACACGAAAAAGACGGGAACGGTGATCCGCTGGAAGCCCGATACCGAGGTTTTTACCGACATCGACATACCGGAGGAATACTTTGACGACATTCTGCACAGGCAGGCCGTTGTCAACGCGGGCGTCACCTTCAGGCTCAGAATACAGCACGGGAAAAGTTTTGACGTCAGGGAGTACCGATACGAAAACGGCATCATGGACTATGTGAAGGAGCTTGCGGGAGAGGGCGCGCTCACGGAGCCGGTGCTCATCTCTTCCGAGCGCAAGGGAAAAGACCGCGAGGACAAGCCCGAATATAAGGTCAGGCTCTCGGCTGCGTTCTGCTTTACAAACCGCGCGTCGGTGCTTGAATACTACCACAATTCCTCGTGGCTTGAAAACGGCGGCGCACCCGATAAGGCCGCGCGCACCGCGTTCGTCTCCGCAATCGACACGTATATCAAGCAAATAGGCAAGTACCAGAAAAACGAAAGCTCCATCAAGTTCCAGGACATTCAGGACTGTCTCGTGCTGGTGACAAACTGCTTCTCCACGCAGACCTCTTACGAGAACCAGACGAAAAAGGCGATCAACAACCGCTTCATCCAGCAGGCGATGACCGAGTTCTTCAAGTCCAATCTTGAGGTCTATTTCATAGAGAATAAGCCTGAGGCCGACAGAATAGCGGAGCAGGTGCTTATCAACAAGCGCAGCCGCGAGACCGCCGAAAAGGCCAGACAAAACAGCAAAAAGAATCTCACCAAGAATATAGACATCTCAAACCGCGTACAGAAGTTTGTTGACTGCCGCACAAAGGACACCGACAGGCGCGAGATATATATAGTAGAGGGCGACTCGGCAATGGGCGCGTGCATCCAGTCCAGAGACGCGGAGTTTCAGGCTATCA
The DNA here is from genome assembly GCA_945917385.1 of uncultured bacterium. The sequence continues at coordinate 1,544 of CAMEHJ010000212.1, read as the reverse complement.
TGCCGGTGCGCGGCAAGATACTCAACTGCCTGAAAGCGGACTATGTGCGCATCTTCAAGAGCGATATCATTACCGACCTCATCAAGGTGCTCGGCTGCGGGGTGGAGGTAAAGGACAAGCATTCGAAGGATTTAGCCGCCTTCGACATCGGCGCGCTTCGCTGGAACAAGGTCATCATCTGCACCGACGCGGACGTTGACGGCTTCCAGATAAGAACGCTTATCCTCACGATGATATACCGGCTGATGCCGACGCTTATCCGGGAGGGCTTCGTCTATATCGCGGAATCGCCGCTGTATGAGATAGAGAGCAGGGGCAAGACCTACTTTGCATACTCCGACAGGGAAAAGGCGGATATTATCGAGAGCCTTAACGGAGCAAAGGCGTCCATCAACCGGAGCAAGGGTCTCGGTGAGAACGACCCGGATATGATGTGGATGACCACCATGAACCCGGATTCACGCAGACTGATCAAGGTCATGCCGGAGGAAGCGGAGCTTATGGCGGCTTCGTTTGAGCTGCTTCTGGGCGACAACCTTGAGGGCAGAAAAAATCACATCGCCGAGTTCGGATACAAGTATCTGGACATGGCGGATATTTCATGAAAAGGACGGGAGATACATATGAACAAGCACGGAAGCGATTTTGAATACGGAAAGAATATGCTCTTGAAGCTTATTGTCGCGTCGATTCTCGCTGCGGTGGCATCGCTGTTTTTCACGGGGGCAGTTCAGGTCGTACTCGTCGGTGCAACCTGCATCTTCTTCGCGGGGGCAGTCTGGTCGATAGTGAAATACTGCCGCTGTCCGCACTGCGATAAGGTCATTTTCGCGGGGGTGCTGTCCATCCGCCAGTGCCCGCGGTGCAGACACGACCTTTACACCGGCAAGAAAGCAAAAAAATCCAGAAAGTAATAAGAGAGCAGGCAAATGGCCAAAAAGAAAACCGAAGAAAAAAAGAATTACAATAACCCCAATGTGGTCGGACTGCACGCCGAGATTCTTGAGCAGCCGATAACACAGACGCTTGAGACAAACTATATGCCCTACGCGATGAGCGTTATCGTCTCGCGCGCCATCCCCGAAATCGACGGCTTCAAGCCCGCGCACAGAAAGCTTCTGTACACGATGTTCAAGATGGGACTGCTCAGCGGTGCGAGAACCAAAAGCGCGAACATCGTCGGTTCGACAATGAAGCTCAACCCCCACGGCGACGCGGCAATATACGAGACGATGGTGCGCCTTTCGGCGGGCTATCAGGCGCTTCTGACCCCGTTTGTTGACTCAAAGGGCAACTTCGGCAAGGTGTATTCGCGCGATATGTCCTACGCCGCGCCGCGCTATACCGAGGCGAAGCTCTCCGCCATCTGCGCGGAGATCTTCCGCGATATCGACAAGGAGACCGTCGATATGGCGGACAACTACGACGGCAGCATGAAGGAGCCGACGCTCCTGCCCACGGCGTTTCCGAACATACTGGTCTCGGCAAACCTCGGCATCGCCGTCGGCATGGCAAGCCAGATTTGCGGCTTTAACCTCGGTGGG
>CAMEHJ010000211.1 GCA_945917385.1 uncultured bacterium | reverse complement strand
TCGTCCACCTGGCACTGTTTATTTTCGGTATAATCGCGTATTTGTATGCAGTTAATTTCAAGAATTCCCTTTTTTACCGCCCTGCCGATAATGCTTTCGTGCAGAACGGCGTTCACCGTATCCGGGAACAGCGTCATGATATCAATTCTCATATTCTCACATTACATTCCTTCTATCAGGTGTACGGTGATGACGCCCGCGTCCGCGTCGGTTGACATAACAAATTCGGGTACTGCGGGTATCAGATGCTCCCGCTCACCCTTGACGACATAGACATTGCCGGCGGGCGTCTCCATCACCTCGTCGAGTCTGCCCACCTCCGCGCCGTTTTCATCAACGACCTGCGCGCCGATAATGTCCTGAATAAAGAACGCACCCCTGGGCAGTCTCGCGTCGGCGCGCTTTATGTGCAGGGTCTTTCCCTTGAGCGGCATCGCGGCGTTTATATCGTCCACGCCCTCAAGCTTTGCGATAAGAAAGCCCTTGTGCACCCTGCCGGACACAACACGAAGCTCCCTCTCCCCAATGAAAACGCGCTTGAACTTCTTCATAAACTCCGGCGAATCCAGCCAGACCTCTATTTTCACTTCGCCCGCAATACCGTGAGTATTCACGATACGTCCGGCCTCTATAAATTCCTTTTTCTCCATTCATGCACCTCACGCAAAGTACGAAAGCATTTTTACACTGATTGATTATTTTATCATATATTTTTATCTTTGCCAACAAAAATCCCGGCAAAACAGCCACGGCAGTTTGTGTCGCCGTGGCTGTTTTTATGTGTTTATTCCCTGCCGTCCCAGCAGTAGGTGCAGAGCTTTTCGGGGTCGATGCCGACGGAGGCGAGCATATCGTCAAGCCTGTGGTAGCGCAGGGAGGTGAACTTGTGCTTTGCGCAGACGCCGTCCACCATCTGCCGGTACTTTTCGCTGTCGGGGTCTGCGTATTCCTGAACGACCTCCTTGGGAACGTCGCCGCCCTCAAGCTCGCAGATAACGCGGCGGGAGGTCAGCTCCAGCTCGGATACGCTGCGCGAGAAGTTCAGGTACTTGCAGCCAAACAGTATCGGCGGGCAGGCGGAGCGGATGTGTACCTCCTTTGCGCCGCTGTCGTACAGAAACTGCGTGGTTTCGCCGAGCTGAGTTCCGCGTACTATGGAGTCGTCTATCAGCAGAAGCCTCTTGTCCTTAATCAGATCCTCAACCGCCAGCAGCTTCATGTGCGCGATGAGGTTGCGCTTGGTCTGTATGGTGGGCATGAAGGAACGCGGCCAGGTGGGGGTGTACTTGATGAAGGGTCTGGAGAACGGGATGCCCGCCTCGTTTGCGTAGCCTATTGCGTGAGGTGTGCCGGAGTCGGGGACGCCCGCCACAACGTCCACATCCACGTTGTCGCGTTTTGCGAGGTATCTGCCGCAGTTATAGCGCATGACCTCCACGTTCACGCCCTCGTAGGTCGCGGCGGGGTAGCCGTAGTACACCCAGAGGAAGGAACATATCTTCATCTTATCGCCCGGCTTCACAAGCGTTTTGATGCTGTCCGCGTCAAACACGACGACCTCGCCGGGGCCAAGCTCGCGCACCAAGGAGTATTCAAGCTTCTGGAAGGAGTAGCTTTCAAAGGCGGCGCAGTACGCGCCCTCCTTTTTGCCGATTATCACGGGGGTGCGCCCCAGCTTGTCGCGCGCCGCGTATATGCCCTTGGGGGTGAGTATGAGCATGGAGACGGAGCCTTCTATGATTTCAAGGGCGTACTTTATGCCCTCTATCAGATTGTCCTTCTGGTTGATTATCGCCGCGACAAGCTCGGTCGGGTTTATCTCGCCGTTGCTCATTTCGAAGAAGTGCGTGCGGTTTTCGAGGATTTTTTCGACTATCTCGTTTGCGTTGTTTATCTTGCTCACCGTCGTTATCGCAAAGGTGCCGTGGTGAGAGCGGACAAGGATGGGCTGCGCCTCAAAGTCGGAAATGCAGCCGATGCCGAACTTGCCCTCAAGCTCGTCCAGCTCGTGCTCAAACTTGGCGCGCAGTGAGCTTTCCTCTATGCTGTGTATGGACTTGCGGAACTTGCCGTCACCGTAAACCGCCATACCCGCGCGGCGCGTGCCGAGGTGCGAATGATAGTCAACGCCGAAAAAAAGATCGAACGTGCAGCTTTCCTTAGAAGCGACTCCGAAAAAACCACCCATTGATTGTAATCCCCCATTCCGCCGCTATGAACGGCACAAATAAAAATGAATCATTCTCCATGCAGGCAATTTTTAAAAGATGCACTAAGTTTAACACAAGAAGCTCGCTCGCAAAAGGCGGAATATTTCATAATAATCGGCGCATTGTTCTTCATTTTTTTAGGCATACAAGAAAATAAATCTCCGTTTTACCTTTGATTTTTCACACTGCCGTATCTTTTTCCGGCATTTTGCGCGTTCTTTTTCCGTCTCATTTTTCCGCTCGTTTTCCCGCGCCGCACCCTGCCGCCCTATTGTGACACCCGGTCCGTCATTCGTCGGCGCTCTATTTCCGCCGCTTTCGCAAGCGGTTTTAGCGAAATATTAAAAATTTGTTGTCTTTGTTTACATAATAATTACACATTTTTGTCTCTCGGTAAACATAATGCTGTGCGGTGTAATTCCCGCCCTCAACTCTATATTCGACCAGATTCTGCATTTATTGGCAAAATAACTCTGTATTTTGTGTTCCGTCAGTTAAAAACAATAACTAATTATGCCGTTACTTTATTGTGCATTATTCACAAACATAAATAATATACTTTACATAACATAATATTGCTGTTATATTAAGAACATAAAATTGTAAAAAAGTAGGAGTCGGGCGAAATGCGGAACAGATTCGGTAAATTTATACTCACAGCACTCATCATGTCGATAATGCTGTCCTGCTTCGGTCTGACCGCCTATGCTCAGGATTATTTCACCGTCACGGTAAAGAGCGGCGACAGCGCGTGCAGCCTGTGCAAGGAAAACGGGCTTGATTATAAGGCCAGCAAAAACCTCATCATGGCGCTCAACAAGATGAAAAAAGAGTCTGACCTCGGTGAGCTTAACGCCGGCGACACGCTTAAACTGCCGACGGCGCAGGCGGTGAAAAACAGCGCCATCAGCGGCGATACCGTCAAGTTCTACGTCATACCC
>CAMEHJ010000210.1 GCA_945917385.1 uncultured bacterium | reverse complement strand
ACTCGTTCTGCATTATGCCGAGGAAGTTGACCATCTGATTGCACAGGGTGCTGAGGTGGCTTGCGGGTGAGGAGTTTATCTTGCCGGGGATGCCGAGACCCTGCTGGATGAGCTGTTTAAGGCTCCAGCCGGCGCAGTAGCCGGTCAGCATGGACAAGTCATGCAGGTGCAGCTCGCAGTTGCGGTGCGCGTTCGCGATCTCCTGGTCGTAAACCTCGCTGAGCCAGTAGTTCGCGGTGATGGCGCCGGAGTTTGAGAGGATGAGACCGCCGACGGAGTAGGTGACGGTGGAATTCTCCTTGACGCGCCAGTCCTCAATATTGAGGTACTTGTCAACGGTCTCCTTATAGTCAAGGTAAGAGGACTTGGTGTTGCGCAGCTTCTCTCTCTGCTTGCGGTAGAGTATGTAAGCCTTGGCAACCGCCTCGTATCCGCCGAGAGAGAGGACGGTCTCAACACTGTCCTGAACGTCCTCAACGGCGATCTTCCCGTCCTTTATCTTCGGAAGGAAGTTCGCGGACACCTTGAGAGCAAGAAAGTCGATTATGCTGTCGTTATAGTCCGTATTCGTGGCTTCAAAAGCCTTCTTGATCGCGGATGCGATTTTCGTGATGTCAAATTCGACGACTTTGCCGTCGCGTTTTACTACCTGGTACATTTATTTCTCCCCCTGATTTGATAACATGATTCTGTGTTTTTGTCAGACGCCTCTGACCTGTGCCGTGGGCACATACCTCCGGACACTCTCGCACAGAGCGTGCATCTCCCGCTCGTCAAACGCGCAGAGCGTGCCGATATCCAGAACGTCCCCGGAATCCTTGAACTGCTGGAGATAATACTCCTTCGCGCCGCTTATCCACTTTGCCGCCGATACAAGGCTTTCCTCCGTGTGCAGTCCCTTTACCACCGTGGTGCGAAATTCGTAATCCACCGCGCCGGAGAGCAGAAACTCCCTGCTTTTGTTTATCTCCGCCATGTTGAGCGTTTCACAGCCCGTGGTCCCGGCATAAAGCTCCGGCGAGTTTTTGATATCCATTGCCACTCTGTCCACAAGCCCCGCACTCACTATCTCAATGAGCCTGTCCGGGAAAGAGCCGTTCGTGTCGAGCTTTATCGAATAGCCGAGTGCTTTTACCTTTTCGAGAAACTTCGCAATGTCCTTATGCAGCAGCGGCTCTCCCCCCGTGACGGCAACGCCGTCAAGCGTACCCTGACGCTTTTTCAGAAAGGCAAGCACCTGCTCCTCGTTTGTATCGTGCGCAAGCCGCTCCGGCAGGACCAGAGGCGCATTATGGCAAAACGGGCATCGGAAGTTGCACCCGCCGGTAAACACCGTACAGGCAACCTTGCCTGGATAGTCGAGCAATGTCAGCTTTTGCAGACCGGATATCAGCATAGTTCCTCCACTTAAAAATTTTGTAATTACCGTTCGCGTTTTATAATATAGCTCCCGGCAGTAATTGTCAAGAGCAAATCACAAGATATAGATAAATAAGTCAAATTGTAACAGGCGGTAACACAAAATATAGTGTCAGTCTGCGTATGACGCAGACTGACACCGGCGACTATTCTAACTCATGCTCGCCCTTTTTTCAAGCCCTATTTTACCTTTTATGAGAAACGTAGAAAATGCGCGGCGATTTTTGGTACTTTGTAGGAATTAGTGTTGAACCGGCCCGACGGGAGTTGAACTAAGCCGTGATGTTCCTTTTTATCTGGTTGATGGCGTTTTTCTCAAGCCGCGAGACCTGCGCCTGCGATATGCCCACCTCTTTGGCCACCTCCGTCTGCGTGCGCCCGTCGTAAAAGCGCAGCGCGAGAATACGCTTCTCCCGGTCGCTGAGCCGGCGCATCGCCGCTTCAAGCGCAATCTGCTCTATCCACTGCTCGTCGGTATTGCGCGTGTCGCCTATCTGGTCCATGACCGTCGCGCTCTCCCCGGCTTCACTATATATGGGGTCATACAGAGAGACCGGGTCGCAGATGGCCTCCATCGAGAACACAACCTCCTGCCGCGGTATGCCGAGACTGCGCGACAGCTCCTCCACATCCGGCTCGCGCCCCGTCTCGTTCGTCAGGCGCTCCTTCGCCTGAAGCACGCGATAGGCCGTGTCGCGCATCGAACGCGAAACGCGGATGGCGCCGTGGTCTCTGAGAAAGCGTCTCAGCTCCCCCGCTATCATCGGCACGCCGTAGGTGGAAAACTGCACGTTCTGGTTAAGGTCGAAACAGTCCACCGCCTTGATAAGCCCTATGCATCCGACCTGAAACAGGTCGTCCATGCTCTCGCCGCGGCCGGCGAAGCGCTGTATAACGGACAGGACAAGGCGGAGGTTGCCGGAAATGAGCTTTTCCCGCGCCTGCTCGTCACCCTCGCGGGCGCGGCGCAGCAGTTCACGGCTTTCGCCGGATTTCAGCACGGGCAGCTTCGCGGTGTTTACACCGCATATCTCAACTTTTCCCTGCATTCACTTTCTCCTTTCACGTCTGTTATTATTTCCCGACGCGGGAAATTTGATACCCGCGCAATTTATCGGGAAATTCAGCCGCAAAAGCGCAAAAAAGTGTTGACAGAGGGACAAGTTTAATGTATATTATATGGGCGCTCCGAAGACAGCAGGTGGATTTGTCCATAAATCCTGCCGAGGACAACAACAATATTCATGATTGTTTTTGTGCCCGTGCGTCTTTTGATGCAGGGGTTTTCTTTATGAGCGTGTATCATCACTTTCGGAGGTGAAAACACACATGCCTAACGCAAAAGTTCTCAGCGAGAAGCAGGCGATAGTCGCCGCTCTTGTCGAGCGCATCAGCAATGCACAGGCCGGCGTCCTCGTAGACTACAAGGGAATCACCGTCGCAGAGGATACCGAGCTTCGTACCGCAATGCGCAAGGACGGAGTCGAGTACACTGTCGTTAAGAACACTCTTACCAGAAAGGCTCTGGACCAGCTCAGCATGAACGAGCTTGACTCTCATCTGAACGGCACCACTTCTCTGGCTACTTCCGCAGATCCCATCGCTCCTTTCCGTATCATCACCGAGTACAGCAAGAAGCTTGGCGATCGCTTCAACATCAAGGCAGCCTTCATGGACGGTAAGGTTCTTTCCGACGCCGAGATCGCTGACCTGAGCACCCTGACTTCCATCAACGACCTGT
>CAMEHJ010000209.1 GCA_945917385.1 uncultured bacterium | reverse complement strand
CCCCGGCTTTGTCGGGATCGCTTATGAGCTTGTGAAGTTCGATGAGCAGTATGAGCAGGTGTTTGCCAATCTCCTCGGACGCACCGTGGTGGCAGAGCGGCTGAGTGACGCCGTGCGAATGTCAAAGGCAAACGGCAACAGGCTCAGGATCGTGACGCTTGACGGACAGCTTATAAACGCGGGCGGCTCGATGACCGGCGGCAGCACGGCCAAGGACGCGGGCATCATCTCGCGCGCAAATGAGCTTGAGAAATTAAAGCGCAAGCGCGAAAAGCTCCGCGAGAGCGAGACAAGCTGCGCGTCCGAGCTTGAAAGGGCGAATGCCGACCGCGCCTCGGTCAAGTACCGGCTTGACATGGCGCTTGAGGAGCAATCGGAGCTGAGGGCAAAGGCGTCCTCCCTTGAGGCGGAGCGCCGCGCAACCGAAAGCTCCAACAATCAGCTCAAAGCGCTGATGGACAGTCTCAGCGGGGACAGCGAGGCAAGGCGCAGCGCTCTCGAAGCCGCCGACAGGCAGACGGAGGATTTCAGAAACCGGCTCCGTGAGAAGGAAAAAGAGCTTGAAGAGCTGAACCGGAAGGCACAGACTGTCCGAGACGAGATAGACGAGATAAGCCGCACTAAGCTTGAGCTTGAGGGCAAGAGGACAAAAGCCGAGAAAGAGGCGCAGAGCCGAAACGCAGAAATAGTGGAGCTTGGCGGGCGCTGCGCAAGGATAGAGCAGAAAAAGCTTGCCGCCGAAATGGAGGAAAAGCAGATCCTCGACAAGCTCTGGGAAAACTACGAGCTGAGTCATACCGCAGCCGAGGCACAGCGCAGACCCGTTGAGAATCTCGCGCGGGCAAACAAAGAGATAGCCGAGCTTCGCCGCAAGATAGGCGCCCTCGGCACGCCGAACATTGGCGCTATCGACGAGTTTGAGCGCGTGAACACGAGGTATGAATTTTTGTCCGGGCAGCGTGACGACGTGGAAAAGGCGAAAAAGGAGCTGCTTGATATAATCCGGGATATTACCGGGGAAATGAAGGATGTATTCCTGACGCGCTTTCACGAGATCGACGAGAGCTTCCGCCAGACATTTCTTGAGCTGTTCGGCGGGGGCAAGGCCGCGCTTATCCTTGAGGACGAGAACGATGTGCTCAACTGCGGCATTGAGATCAAGGTTCAGCCGCCCGGAAAGGCGCTTTCAACCATCAGCCTCATGTCGGGCGGAGAGATGGCCTTTGTCGCTATCGCGCTGTACTTTGCGATACTCAAGGTCAGACCAACGCCGTTTTGCGTGATGGACGAGATCGAGGCCGCGCTCGACGAGGCAAACGTCACGCGCTACGCCGAATATATGCGCCGTATCAGCGACAAGACGCAATTTCTGGTTATCACCCACCGCCGCGGCACGATGGAAGAGGCGGATATGCTCTACGGCGTGACCATGCAGGAAAAGGGTGTTTCCACGGTGATCGGGCTTGACCTCGACAGCGCGCGGAAAACGATTGAAGAATAAACGGAATATCGGAAACGGAGAAGAAGATGGGCTTTTTTGATAAAATGTTTTCGGGACTGAGCAAGACCCGTAAGAACATGGTTGAGCTGGAGGAAATTTTTCAGGACTATCAGCCGGACAGCGAGGAATTCTACGACGATTTGGAAGAGCTTCTGGTTATCTCCGACGTCGGCGGACAGACGGCGGCGGATATCTGCAAGGCCATGCGCAAGCTCACATGGGAAAAGCGCTTCAGAAAGGGCTATGAGGCGCGAGAGGGACTGATGGAGCTTCTTTCCAAGAAGCTTGAGGTCGGTGATACGGCGCTGAAGCTTGAAAGCAAGCCGTCCGTCATTCTCATGGTGGGCGTAAACGGCGTCGGCAAGACGACGACGATAGGCAAGCTCGCAGCCCAGCTTATCAGAGAGGGCAAAAAGGTCCTGCTCGTCGCGGGAGATACCTTCCGCGCGGCGGCGGGTGAACAGCTCAATATCTGGGCAGAGCGTTCGGGCGCGGAGATCGTGCGCCATGAGGAGGGCAGCGACCCCGCCGCCGTCGTGTACGACGGGATCTGCGCCGCCAAGGCCAGAGAGAGCGACGTTATCATAATCGACACCGCAGGCCGCCTGCACAACAAGGCAAACCTGATGAACGAGCTGAGCAAGATGCGGCGCATTATCGACAGAGAGCTGCCCGGCGCGGATATTGAAACGCTCATGGTGCTCGATGCGACGACGGGGCAGAATGGGCTTATTCAGGCAAAGCAGTTTCTTGAGACTGCGGGGCTGACGGGTATCGTCCTCACAAAGCTTGACGGCACGGCAAAGGGCGGCATTGTCTTTGCCATCGCGGGGGAACTTAAACTGCCGGTGAAATTCGTCGGCGTGGGCGAGGGCATGGACGACCTCATCCCCTTTGACGCGAAGGAATTTGTCACGGCGCTTTTTAAGGAGTGAGACGGATGAAGCTGATACTTGCAAGCAACAATAAAGCCAAGCTCAGAGAGTTTCGCAGGATGTTCGAGGGCACCGAGGTCGAGCTTGTCAGCCAGCGCGAGGCAGGCTTCAACATCGAGGTCGAGGAAAACGGCACGAGCTTTGAGGAAAATTCCTATATCAAGGCCAAGGCTATCACCGATTTGAGCGGCTGTGCCGCGATAGCGGACGACTCCGGCATCGAGGTGGACTGCCTCGGCGGCGAGCCGGGAATCTACTCGGCGCGCTACGGCGTAGGACATGAGGCGAGCGACGAGGAGAGAAACAACTATATGCTCGCAAAAATGGGCGACAGCCAAGACCGTACAGCGAGATACGTCTGCGCCGTGTGCTGTACGCTGCCGAACGGGGACGTTATCCGTACACGCGGCGAGTGCGAGGGGGATATACTCTTCTCACCGCGCGGACAGGGCGGCTTCGGCTATGACCCGCTGTTTGTGCCCAAGGGCTTCGAGCGGACGATGGCGGAGATAAGCGCGGAGGAAAAGGACGCGATTTCCCACCGGGGAAAGGCGACAAGAGAATTTGTGGAGAAGTTTAAGGAGTATTTGAATGGCAATAACAAGTAAGCAGAGAGCGCAGCTTCGCGGCATGGCGATGAGCCTTGACACCATTGTGCAGGTTGGCAAGGGCGGCATAAACGAAAATCTTAGCAATTCTGTTGCTGACTCGCTGAACTCGAGCGAGATTATTAAGGGCAGGGTCCTTGAAAA
>CAMEHJ010000208.1 GCA_945917385.1 uncultured bacterium | reverse complement strand
ACTCTTTCCATGAGACGAAGAACTACTCCATGGGCGAGGGCGGCGCCATCGTCATCAATAACGAAAAATTCAACGAGCGCGCCGAGATCCTGCGCGAGAAGGGCACCAACCGCTCCAAGTTCTACCGCGGTCAGGTCGCCAAATACAACTGGGTCGATATCGGCGACAGCTACCTGCCGAGTGAGCTTAATGTCGCCTACCTCTGGCCCCAGCTTCTGAAGGCCGACGAAATCAACAACGACCGCCTGAATTCCTGGCATGAGTACAACAGCGCCTTTGCGCCCCTTGCCGACAAAGGTCTTGTCACGCTGCCCGTCGTCCCCGATGGTTGCGTTCACAACGCGCATATGTTCTACCTCAAGTGCGCAAGCCTTGAAGAGCGCACCGCGCTTATAAGCTATCTCAAGGAGCGCGGCATCATGGCGGTGTTCCACTATGTCCCGCTCCACTCCGCCCCCGCCGGGCTTAAATACGGCCGCTTCTACGGCGAGGACGTCTACACCACGGCGGAGTCCGATAAGCTCCTACGTCTGCCCATGTACTACGGGCTGACGAAAGAGGACAGAGACGCCGTTATCAAGGCGGTGCTCGCGTTTTACGGTGAGCGTGCATGAAGATTCTCCCAGTCAGCGACCTGCCGGTCATAAACGGCGAAAGGGTCTCTCTGCGCCCGATAACAGACGCGGACACCGATAATATTGTCAAGTGGCGCAATAACCCCGATGTGTACCGCTACTTCATCTTCCGCGAGAAATTCACCCCCGAAATGCACCGCAGCTGGCTGAGTACCCGTGTGCTGACGGGTCAGGTCGTGCAGTACATTATCCTCGCGGGGGAGGAGCGCCGGGCTGTCGGGAGCGTGTATCTGCGTGATATCGACCATAAGCACGAGAGCGCGGAGTACGGCATCTTCATCGGTGACGACAGCTTCCGCGGTCAGGGCATCGGTACGGAGACGGCGAAGCTTTTCACCGACTTCGCGTTGGATGTTCTCGGCGTTCACCGCGTGTTTCTCAAGGTGCTTGACGGCAATACAAAGGCGCGGCGCAGCTATGAAAAGGCCGGGTTTGTCTATGAGGGCACCTTCCGCGACATGGTAAAGCTTGACGGAGAATTTCACGACGTGGTATTCATGGCAAAAATAAACGGAGGCAGCGAAAATGAGTGAAAACAACAAAACCCTCGTCTCGTTCGTCATCCCGTGCTACCGCTCGAAAAACACCGTGAAAAGCGTTGTGGACGAGATATTCTCCGCCGTCGGCGCGCTCAATAAATACCGCTGTGAGATAATCCTTGTGAACGACTGCTCTCCCGACGAGACCTTTTCCGTTCTGCGCGAGCTTGCCGGGTCCGACGCGCGCATTACCGCGATAGACCTTGCGAAGAACTTCGGGCAGGCGAGCGCCATCATGGCGGGACTTCACCACTGCCGAGGCGATATCATCGTGTGCATGGACGACGACGGGCAGACCCCCGCCTGCGAGGTCGGAAAGCTGCTCGACAAGATAGAGGAGGGCTACGACGTCGTGTACGCCGAGTACGAGCACAAGCAGCATTCCTCCTTCCGCAACTTCGGCACAAAGCTCAATAACTGGATGACCGAAATTCTGCTCGGCAAGCCGAAGGAACTGACTATAACCAGCTATCACGCGCTCAAGCGCTATGTCGTGGAGGAAATGCTCAGATACGAGCAGTGCTTCCCGTATATCGAGGGGCTTGTATTGCGCACGACGCGCAAGATCTGCGCCGTCCCCGTGACGCACAGGCAGCGCACCGAGGGCGAGTCCGGCTATACCTTCTCAAAGCTTCTTGCGATGTGGATGGACGGCTTCACCGCCTTCTCGGTAAAGCCGCTGCGCCTTGCGACCTTCGCGGGTATGTTCACCGCGTTCATCGGCTTTATCTACGCCGTCATAATCGTCATCAAGCACTTTGTGGACAGCACCATCCCTGAGGGGTGGAGCTCCACCATGGCTCTCCAGCTTGTGCTCGGCGGCATAATTCTGATCGTCCTCGGCCTTATCGGGGAGTACATCGGGCGCATTTATATGTGCATCAACGCCTCCCCGCAGTTTGTGGTGAGGGAGATAATAAACGGCGAAAAGGGGCATAGCAGGCTTGATGAAAAAGACTGATATAAAGGTTTTCACCGCTCTGCACCTGCTGCTGCTGTTCTATTCGCTCTCGTCGGTGCTGTCGAAGATCGCTGCCGCGCTGCCGTTTATGAGCCTGCGCTGGTGCGTGTGCTACGCGGGGATGATCGTCATTCTCGGAGTGTATGCAATCGGCTGGCAGCAGATACTGAAGCGGCTGCCGCTCACGGTCGCGTTTGCCAACAAGGCGGTGACGCTTGTGTGGAGCCTTGTTTTCGGCGCGCTTTTGTTCTCCGAGCATATCAAAGTCACACAGCTTATCGGCTGCGCGCTCGCGGTGGCGGGCGTTGTGCTGTTTGTGCAGGCGGATAAGGAGGCGGGCAATGAGCCGTGAAATGATTCCCTATCTGCTCATCGGCTTTTTCAGCGTGTTTGTGTCCTGCGTTTCGCAGACGGTACTGAAAAAGGCCGCGCTGAAGGAGCATGACAGCTTCATCAGGGAGTACCTTAATTTCCCCGTTATCGCCGCTTACGCCATGTTTTTCGGCAGCACGCTGCTCACAATGCTCGCGTACAAAAAGCTTCCGCTGAGCATGAGCCCCGCTTTTGAAAGCAGCTCCTATATCTTTGTCACCATATTCGGCGTCACGCTTTTCAACGAGAAGCTGACGCGGAAAAAGCTTCTTGCGCTCGCGCTCATCCTCTCCGGCATAATTATCTTCACCCTTTGATTTGGAGTTTTACATGAAGAAGAACCTTGTCATCATCGGCGCCAACGAATTTCAGAACCCGCTCATCCTGCGCGCAAAGGAGATGGGCTATACGACCCATGTTTTCGCGTGGCAGTGCGGCGATGTGGGTGAGCGGACGGCGGACTATTTCTACCCCGTCAGTATCGTCGAGAAGGAGCGTATTCTGGATATCTGCCGTGCGATACGGCCCGTGGGCGTTGTGTCCATAGGCTCCGACCTCGCGAGCATCACCGTAAACTACGTTGCCGAAAAGCTCGGTCTTGTATGCAACGGCATGGACAGCGCGATGCGTGCAACGAACAAGCATCTCATGCGTCTCGCGTTTGAAAAGGCGGGGCTGCCCT
>CAMEHJ010000207.1 GCA_945917385.1 uncultured bacterium | reverse complement strand
CATTGACTGCGTCAATGCCTTTTTGCTCATTATCTTGTAATGCTTACTGCTTCTCGGCTCTTGCGGCCTTGGCGGCGTTTTCGTCTCTGCGCTCAGAAACAAAATAGCTCAGGGAGAGCAGGCTGTCGGAGAAGTGGATGTTCTCAACGATGGTGCTGCTGTTCGGCTCGGTGAGCTCAAGATTGGTGAAGTTCCAGATAGCGTCGATACCGTTGTCGGTAAGGCGCTTGGTGACGGCAATGGCGGCCTCCTTGGGAACGGTGAGAACGGCAACGTCAACATGGTTCGCGGCGAGGTAGTCCTCAAGCTCGTCCATCGCGTGGATGGGGACGCCGTTAAAGGAGGTGCCGATTATTTCGGGCTTGATATCGAAGGCGGCGGCCAGATTGAAGCCCCATTCCGCAAAGCAGAAGTTATCCATCAAAGCATGGCCGATGTTGCCGACACCGACGAGGATGGCAGTGAAGCCTCTGTCCATACCGAGGATAGATGCGATCTGCGCACGCAGCGCGGGGACATTATATCCGTAACCCTGCTGGCCGAATTCGCCGAAGCAGCTGAAATCCTGACGAATCTGCGACGGGGTCAGCCCAAGCTGATGTCCCAGCTCGAAAGATGAGATGCGGCTGATGCCGTTTTCGGTAAGCTCATCCAGCTTGCGGAGGTAGCGGGGCAGACGCCGAATAACATTATTTGAAACCTTGAGTCTCTTCACGTGATTCTCTCCTTACTGATGCCGAAGAATTTACGAATTCCCTGCTCATTATATATGTCTTAATTCTAACACACGAAAAGAGCAATATCAAGTGAAAAACTATCCAAAAAGTCTACTTTGTTGCAAAGAGAAGACGAACACGGTGCACTGTTTACGCGCACCGTGTTCGTATTTATCAATATGTTGCGTCACTGCAGGGGACGCGGGGGCTCCTGCGCTGCGGGAGAGACCTCCGGCGACGGGGACGCTTCGGGGAGAATGAAGGGCTTTATAAAGTCCTCAAACTCCTTGACGCTGCACTCGGCACGGAAGACCAGCTCGTCACGGGCATCGGAGAAGACTATCCAATAGATGTCCTCGCCGAAGATACAGACAGACATGAAGTCCTCTTCCTCTTCTTTCTCCTCATCCCTGCACTGCGGGAACAGGATCTCATATACATAATCGGGATCCTGCGCAGGGAGCGCTTCTTCCGCTACGGCAGCGGAGGGAGCGGGGCTGGGCAGAGCGGATTCTGCCGGCTTCTCGGGCTTTATGGATTCCGCTGGCTTTTCGGGCTTTGCGGATTCACTTGGGGCAGGGCTTGAGTCAGCCCCCTCAAGGACACGCATAAGCTCGCCGCGCTTGGCGGCGGTCTTTATCTCGGCAAAGATGACCTTGCCGCTGTCAGCCGCGGCTGACGCTTCGGGTTCATCCATCGACTGAACAGCGACACCGTTATCCTCCGCGGGAGCGGAACTGCCGGATGCGTCCTCAGCCGGAGTGTCGGCCGTAAGAACGGGGGCGTTCTTCAGGAAGAACGATCTGAATCTGCCGACGGGCTCTTCAGACTCCTCGGGCTCGGAGGCCACTGCTGCGGGAGCGGAGCTCTCCTTCGGGACGGACTGAGACGATGCTTCCGGTGCTGCCGTCGGAACCGGCGTGGGAGCCGGTGTCGGCACGGCGCGGGGCTTCTCCGTCTCCACTACGGGCGGAGCCTGAGTGGGGACGGGGGTGGAAACCGGAGCTGCGGCGGGAGCGTTGCTCGGCGCGGGACGGTTTTCAGAATTGTCAACGGCGGAACCGCCGCTGTATTTATCCTCGTCACTGCCGGTGCTCTGGACTTCGGGAGCCGCGGCGGGCTCGGCAGTCACATCGGGAGCCTGAGCCTTAGGCGCAGAACCGGCGGCACTCGGCGGTATCGCCGGGGTGGGCTGCGGCGTCACGGCGGCGGTGGCCGCGGGTGCCGCCGCGGCTGCGGCCTCGCTCTCACTCATGGCGGAGGTGTCGTTCATCTTTTCAGGCAGCATGCCCTTGGCTGCGAAGATCACCACGGCGGCGCAGGCCGCGGCGGCGACAACGTTCCTGAAAGGCTTCGGTATCACAAAGCGCCGTCTCTCTTTAATGTTCTGCTGCTTTATGGCGCTGCGGCGGATATCCGCCATAATATTTTCATGCAGACCCTCGGGGAGAGGCTCCGTGTCCTGCCCGATGATCTCGGACAGATTTGAGAAAACGGCGTACATGGTGTTGCACTGAGAGCAATGCTCCATGTGCGCGGAAAGGGCAGCGCGTTCTGATTTTGCCAGCTCCTCATCAGCCATCCTGCTGATGAGCTCCTGATATCGTTCGCACTCTGTCATTGACTCTCACCGCCTTTCATTTTCCCTGACGATGAAAAATCAGAAATGTTCCCGTCGTCGATCAAAAAAGTGCAAAGTCTTTTTCTGGCTCTGAATATTCTGGATTTGACTGTGCCGACCTCAAGGCTGAGCGCCTGAGCTATCTCGTCATAGCTCAGCCCCTGTATCTCCCGCAGCAGCAGTATCTGCCGGTAATCCGGCGGGAGCGAATCAAGCCCGCGGCGCACACTGTCACGCGTGAGCTTCCGGTCGAGCAGCAGCTCGGGCGACTGGCTCTCGTCGGCCACATCGAGCTGCGCATCCTCGCCGTCGTCATCCTCGACGGACAGCGAGACGGTCGGCCTGCGGTTTTTGCTGCGCAGGAAATCAAGGCAGACGTTTGAAACGATCCTGTACAGCCAGACGGAGAACTTACTGTCGCCGCGGAAGGACTGCAGGGAATTGTAGGCCTTGATGAAGGCCTCCTGGGTCATGTCGGCCGCGTCCTCACTGTTGCCCGTCATGCGCAAAGCTATATTATATACGTTTTTTTCATATTCAAGTACGAGCGTTTCAAAGGCGTTGGCGTCACCGCCGAGCACCTTGCGTACTATGGCCGCTTCCTGTTCCCGTGTCAAGCTGTCACCTCCCCGGTGTCAGGTCAGATCATGTTTTATCCCTATCGCGATCTTTCTTATATCTTCCAGAGTATCGACATGTACGAGCTGCTGCTTATAGTAGCCCGAATGCGCCACGCCGTGCAGGTACCACGGCAGCTGGTGGCGCGCCTCCATGCAGGCGTTGCGCTCGCCGGTGACGGCGGCAAGCTCCTCGATCTGCGCGACCGCCATGTCTATCCGCGCGCTGAGGGGCGGCAGCGGCGGGA
>CAMEHJ010000206.1 GCA_945917385.1 uncultured bacterium | reverse complement strand
TCTACAAAAAACGCCTCGATTTTATCGTCGAAATTTGTATTCTTTCGATTAGACAAATTTTTGCCGCCGTTGTATACTCATCAAAGTAATGACAGCATTTTCACAATCGCCCCGTTTCGGGCTCCGTGACCCAATGCCGTCGGTAAACAAACACACAATAATCAGTGGGGTAAATTATCATGGTAGAAAATATTTGCTTTGACAAGAATACCGGCGTAGGCCAAATCTATGACAACGCGATACTTCGCTGCCCCGACCGCACTGCGATCGTCTCCGGAGACTGGCGCATAACTTACCGTGAGCTCGGTGAGCTTATTAATAAGTCCGCAAATTATCTGCTGTCTGTCGGCGTAAAGAAGGGCGACAGAGTGGCGCTCATATCCAGAAACTGCCCTGAGCTTCTTATCCTCGACATGGCCATCCATAAGGTCGGCGCAATATGCGTCAAGTTCAACTGGCGTCTCGCGCCCGACGAGATGGGCTATCTCATAACTCTCAACGACATCGCCTACTGCTTCTTTAAACCCGAACGCAAGGACTGGGGGGACGAGCTTATCGCCCAGTACAAGGGTGAGGTCCGTTTCTATTCTCTCTTTGAGGTGGACGGACGCTCCTGCCTTTACAGTCTGCTTAAAGATATGCCCTCCACTCCCGTCGAGACCGTCATGGCAGACGACGACATCGCCTTCCACCTTCACACCAGCGGCACCACCGGCAAGCCCAAATGCGTTGTCTACTCCGTGTCTCATTTCCTCAGAGAGCTTGAGAGTATGGACAAGGTGCTCAAGTTCTACGACGGTATGGTGTATCAGTTCGTGTCCCAGCTCTTCCACTCGGCAAGCGCCGGCGCATACCTTGTTCTCGCGCACGGCGGCACGCTTGTGCTGATGAGCCAGTTCACCGTTAAAGAGTATGTTGACTCGCTCATCCGTGAGAGGGTCAACGCGATAGGCGTCGTCCCGCTCGTGCTCAAGGGTATTCTTGACGAGGCGGACAGGAGACAGTGCGAGCTGCCCGATCTGCACGTCATCAACTACTCCACCTGCCCCATCTCCCCCGACCTGCTTGACAGGGCGATAGCCAAGCTCAATAACTGCGAGTTTTACCAGACCTACGGTATGACCGAGATGGCCTCCGCCGTTACGGTTCTCACCGCCGAGGACCATTTCATCGACGGCGGCAAGCATCTGCGCTCCGTCGGCCGTCCCATTCCCGGCGCCGAGGTAAAGATCGTCCGCGACGACGGGAGCGAGTGCGCTCCCAACGAGGACGGCGAGATCGTCGTGCGCGGCCCCGGCATGATGACTGAGTATTACAATCTCCCCGAGGTCACCGCCTCCGTGATCGTTGACGGCTGGTATCACACCAAGGACGCCGGCTGCGTCGACGACAAGGGCTATGTCTACATTCACGGCAGAAAAGACTCCCTCATCATCTCCGGCGGCGAGAACATCTACCCCGAAGAGATCTCAAACGTCATACTGAAGATGCCCGAGGTCTTTGAGGTCGCAGTCTACGGAATGCCCGACGAGAAGTGGGGCGAGCACGTCAAGGCGAGCATCGTCCTCGCGCCGGGCAAGAGCCTTACCGCCGACGAAATAAAGACCTTCTGCCGCGCGCATATGCCGGGCTTCCGCATCCCTAAGGAGATAGAGTTTTTGGACGAGCTTCCCAAGAACGCGACCGGCAAGGTGATCATCGCCCAGCTCAAGAACAGAAAATAACAAAATTCGTGCAAGGGGCTTCGGTTCCTTGCACACGTTCTTCGTTTTACCGATACGCTGCCGCTTTCAGCAGTTTTTTACGGTCCATTATTATTTATCGGAGGAAAAATATGATTTACGAATTCAACGGCAAAGCCCCGAAGATCGACCCCAGCGCATACATAAGCGAGTCCGCCTCCATCATCGGTGACGTC
This sequence comes from uncultured bacterium, assembly GCA_945917385.1. The sequence continues at coordinate 1,305 of CAMEHJ010000206.1, read as the reverse complement.
ACCATAGAAGCCGACTGCTATGTAGGCCCCGGCGCCGTCATCCGCGCCGACTGGCCGGGCAGCCCCATCCGCATCGGCTACGGCTCCGCCGTTGAGGAGGGCGCCATTCTTCACGTCGGCGGCAAAGACTGCCGTATGGATGTCGGTGAAAAGGTGACCATCGCCCACGGCTGCATTATTCACGGCAACAAGCTTGCCGACAACTGCAACATCGGCATGGGCGCGATAGTCAGCAAGGGCGCGAACATCGGTGAGTATGCCATCGTTGCCGAAGGTGCGCTCGTCAAGCAGAACCAGGAGATACCCCCGCGCGTGGTCGTCGGAGGAATGCCGGCGAAGGTTTTGCGCGAGCTTCTGGACAGGGATATCGAGGTCTGGGACAAGACAAAGCTCTGGTACATCAAGCTCGCCCAACAGTACACCACCCCCGGCATGATAAAGCGCCTTGACTGATATTACATAAATAAGTACGCTGTGCCCGGAGAGAGTTTCTCTCCGGGTTTTTTCGCTTTCATGTCCTGCGCCGCTCCTCCCATATGCCTCCTTTCGGCTTATTCAGTGTAAAACCGTCAAAATACGCAGGAAAAAGTATAAAATGAATATAATATATATAATTAATATTTAAATAATTTATCGAAAAGCTTTGACAAATGCTCTCCGATAAATTATAATGTCCATTGTAGAACAATGAACAATGAATATATAAATGGGAGAAATGATTAATTTGGACAGAAACCCGTTTGCAAATTCCGCCATCAACAACGAATCCGTTGTCCAGCAGGTCATAAACAGAATAACCGACGCGATAATTTCCGGTGCGCTGAAGCCCGGCGACCAGCTCCCCCCGGAGATGGAGCTTATCTCGACCTTCGGCGTCAGCCGCAATTCCCTGCGCTCCGCGATACAGACGCTGCGCGCCTACGGCGTGCTTGAGGTGCGCCGCCCGGAGGGCACTTTTGTGCGCAGCGGCGCCTCGCCGGAGCTGCTTAACCCCATGCTTTACAGTCTCATTCTGCACAAGGACGACTCCTATAAGGACATTACGGGTCTGCGCGAGATGATCGACTTCGGCATTTCAAGGCTCGTGATTGAAAACGGACTGACCGCGGAAGAGACCGAGACGCTTGAGCGCGTGTATGACGAGCTGGTTTACGAGCTGAGAAAAGAACAGTACGACCTTAAAAAAATAGCCGACGCCGACAAGCGCTTTCACCAATGCATTGCAAGAGCCTCACATAACTCCATGGCCGAAATGCTGAACGAATTTCTGCTTAATATCACCGCGGAGTCGAGGGCGAGGACGAT
>CAMEHJ010000205.1 GCA_945917385.1 uncultured bacterium | reverse complement strand
GGATCTATACTGGTCGAGGGCTTGCTCGTTGACTCAGGTACAAACTCGTCAGTACCGTTTGTGATTTTCAGCTTGATAATGCTGACCTCAAGCCCGCCGTCAGTCTCTATCCAGATACCGCACTCGAAGTCGCCGGTTTTTGTGGTACTGCCGGAGAGGTAAATGCTGTGGTCATCCTTGCTCAACGAGAAGCCGGTGGGCAGCTCGCCGTAGGACAGCGTAGCCTTTGTTATGTTGGACTGCGTGCGAAAAACCTCTGTTTTGCTGACGTTCTGGTTCGTGGTATAGCTCGCGCTGAAATCCGCATACGCCGCTGCCGACATACTCATCATCAAACACAGTGCAAGCGCGACTGATACTATCAGTCTCAGTTTCTTTCTCATCATCTTTTCCTCACTTTTATATAAACATTGTTCTAAACAAATTTTGTTCCTCGCTAATTACAGACGACGCCGAACTCCCATTGTTCCCCAATATTATCCCGAAACTTATTTCCCGCTGCTGCCGAGCCTGCCCGCGCCTCGCTCCGAGGGGGCGGCCATGATCTCCTCAACGCTCACGGCTTTTATCTCCGGACTGATTATCTCGCGCACATTGAACTGGCACACGGCCTTCGAATACGGGACGAACACGGCGTCTGCACGCCTTTCCACTTCGCTGACAGCCTTGGAGATATGCACGGGGACGCTGTTGCCGTTATACATCGCGACAAACCATTCGCCCCGGTAGCCGCTGTCGATGACCCCGGCCTGAGTTATTCCGCACCATTTTGCATTGCTCCCGCGCTCTTCAATCTTAACGCCGAGATTCGGCGGGAACGCGCTGACAATGCCGGTCGGTATGAACGCCGTACTCAGCGGAGGTATGACAAATTCCTCCTCGTCAAAGCAGGCATAGAGGTCATAGTCCGAGTCCTCATCGCGTTTTGAGGGTATTACGGCATTGGGTCGGAGCCTTGCAAACTTTATCTCATACATTGCGTTACCACCTGAAAATGTTGTTATGTCAATCATAAAATTTATGTGCGAGAATGTCAACCATATTTTGATTTTTTATGATAAATTAATAATTGTATTGTAATTTCTTGTCGTTTTGATTATTATATTGTGCGTGTTAAAAAATCGGGGGGACGATTATGGGAAAAGAAACCTTTCGCTATGCTGTCGAATGGCTGAAGCATCTGAAAATCTATTTTGTTACGCTTGCCAAATGGCTTGTGGTGTCCGTTTTTGTCGGAGTGCTGTGCGGACTTATCGGGACGGCGTTTCACTACGGTGTGAGCGCTGTCACGGCTTTTCGCGGCGCAAATCCCTGGATGCTGTACCTGCTGCCCGTCGCGGGTCTTGTGATAACCGCGATTTATCAGCTCACCCGGCAGGAGGGCGTCGGCACCGACGCTGTATTAAGTGAGGTTCAGACCGGCACAGGGCTTCACATACTGCTTCTGCCCGCCATATTCCTCTCCACTATTTTGACGCACGCCTGCGGCGGCTCCGCCGGACGTGAGGGCGCGGCACTGCAGATGGGCGGCACGATCGGCTATCAGGCGGGACGGCTTTTCCGCCTTGACGAACGCGATATGCGCACCGTTACAATGGTAGGCATGGCGGCGTTTTTCACGGCGCTTTTCGGCACGCCCCTTGCAGCATCCATTTTTTCCATCGTGGTTATCAGCATCGGCGCTCTCTACCATGCCGCGTTCATCCCCTGCTTCACGGCCTCCCTGACAGCCTACGGCGTATCACTGTTTCTTGGCGTTCAGCCGGAGCATTTCAGTGTCGTTGTTCCCGCAGTGTCGGCGCCTATGTTCGTGAAGGTCGCGGCGCTCGCTGCGCTGTGCGCGCTTGTGTCCGTGCTTTTCGTCAGTGTTATCCACTTTGCGGAGCACAATGTAAAGCATCTTATCCGCAATAAATGGCTCCGCGCCGTCGTCGGCGGCTGCGCCATAATTGCGCTCACTCTGCTTGTCGGGTCAACGGACTATAACGGCGCCGGCATGAATATTATTGAACTTGCCATTGAGGAGGGGCGCGCAAGACCCGAAGCCTTTTTGATGAAGCTTCTGTTCACAGCCGTGACGCTGTCCACCGGGTTTAAGGGCGGCGAGGTCGTACCCTCGTTCTTCGTCGGCGCGACCTTCGGGTGTGTTGTCGGGCCGCTTCTCGGCATACCCGCCGGGTTTGCCGCGGCTGTCGGACTTGTGGCCGTGTTCTGCGGCGCTGTCAACTGCCCCATCGCCTCCACCTTCCTCGCAATCGAGCTTTTCGGTGCGGACGGGCTTTTGTTCTATGCCCTCGCCTGCGGTATGAGCTTTATGCTCTCTGGATACAGCAGTCTCTACTCAAGCCAGAAGATACTCTATTCAAAGCTCAAGGCGCAGTACATAAACGTACACGCAAACGCCTACCACGCAGGTCAGCCCACCGAGGCAAGCGAGAAATACAGCGTTATAAAATGACAAAAAACTCACCCTCCGGGGTGAGTTTTTTTATCATAGTCCGTTATTCCTCTTTTGAATACACCTTGACGCACCAGGTTCTCTCTCCGCAGGCGGGGCATTTGAGATGTCTTGTAGTGCCGACGTGCATACCGAAGATGTATGCCGCCATGCCGGGCTGAAAAAGCTCTCCGCAGTTTTTGCATTTGTAGTAGCCTATCGAGCGTTCACCCGACATCGTACCCGCGATACCCACGCCGAAAATCAGGATGGCGACTGCGGTTATTATAACCTTTTCCGTCGTGGTCATGACGTACGAATACTTTTCCAGAATGGCGCACAGCGTAATGAACGACACCGTCGCCACCGCGCCGCTGATAAATACACGGCGCATACTCTTCTTGTTCTCGTTCTTTTCTTTCATGATATCCACCATATTCTCCTCCGCTTTCTTTTTGTACTCATCCTCAGAAAGCCTTTCGCCAGACAAAAGCTCATTCACGCTGATATCGAGCACCCGGCACAGCGGCTGCAGCAGGGATATCTCGGGAAAGCCGTTTCCCGTCTCCCACTTGGAGATAGTCTTATCGCTGATATTCAATATTTCTGCAAGCTGCCTCTGGGTGAGTTTTTTGTTTTTTCTTTCCTCGGCGATAAATTTTCCGGTTTTGATTTGGTCCATGTCTATCTCCTTTTCGTCCTGGATTATATTCGTGAAAGAGTGATTAAACCACCCACGGGGCGTAGAATACGGTGTATATTCAGACTCTGCTTTGCGTAGAGTTTATT
>CAMEHJ010000204.1 GCA_945917385.1 uncultured bacterium | reverse complement strand
CAAGGGCAATAACGAAGTACGGACGGAAATCCGCCTGTAAAAACCGATGAGGGTTCGACTCCCGTTGGACTAATCGTAAACCGGGGCTTCCGGCTTTTCGGAAAGCAGCACCTTGCCGAGACAGAGGCAGTTTTCGCGCTCCGATGCGGGGATGGAAAAGCTCTCCTCTTCGCGCTTCGGATTTGCGCACAGCAGATGCAGCGTGCCGGTTATGTCCTCACACCACTGGCGGCAGACGAGCCTGCCTTTATATACGAATATCCCCGCGTCCATTTCGCAAAGCGTCTCACGGCAGCTCACCGCCACCTGCTCTCCGGGGCGGATGTACGGCAGCATACAGTCGTCCGTTATTGTTATCAGAAAGTCGGCGCCCGGCGGTATATCGCCCGTGCGCGGCATCAGCTCGTAAAAATCGGTCATGTTTATCTCCTACGCTTTTTGTATATATTTGTATATTGTATGTCGTAAATAGTCAATAGCCGTCGTGAAGAAAAAATGCAAATGTAAACTTTCAATCAAAAAAGCAAATATACTATTGGAAAAAAATTTTGAAGTGATAGAATAATACGGTATTAATTAACGGGAGGACACACCATGATTATCTGGGCGTTCCTTGCCGCGGCGCTCGCGGCCACGGGGATATACTCGCTTGCGGCGGGTTTTGTTTTTTGGAAGGCATTGCTTGTGTTTATAGGCGCTTATGCGCTCTCGAACATTGCGTATGCGATGTTTGAATTTCGCGGTGCTTTCGGCGTTGACAAAAACAAGCCCGTTGAACGGCAAAGCGAGCTTTGCCGCAGGGGCATTGCGAATATGGCGTCGTTTGTGGACGCCTACCTGAGAGTGAAGGTTACGGTTACCGGAATGGAGAAGCTGCCGAAGGACAGCCGCTTTCTCTTTATCTGCAACCACCTCTCCATGGCTGACCCCATCGTAGTCTGGGATAAGCTCAGGGATTATAACATCTCCTTTATCGGCAAGCCGTCACTGAGTAAGCTGCCGATCCTGTGGCGTCTGGCTTACGGCGCGGGCTGCCTTGCCATCGACCGCGACAACGACCGTGAAGCGCTCAAGACCATCATCACGGCGGCAAACTATCTGAAAAAGGATATCTGCTCCATGGGCATCTACCCTGAGGGAACAAGAAGCAAGGACGGGGAAATGCTGCCGTTTCGCGCGGGGGCATTTAAGATAGCGCAGAAGGCGAACGTTTCTCTTGTCATCGCAAGCATCAGCGGGACGGACAAAATCAAGCGCCGCTGCCCGCTGCGCAGTACAAGGGTAAATCTGAACATTCTTGAAGTCATCCCTGCGGAAAAGGTCAAGGCGCTCGGCACGGCGGAGCTTTCGAAATATGCACACGGTATCATGGAAAACAGTCTGAAAGGATCGGAAGAGAAATGAAAACGGCACTGGTTACGGGTTCCTCACGCGGCATCGGCGCCGCCTGCGCAGCACGGCTTGCAAGAGCGGGCTGGGCGGTCTGCATCAACTGCGTTGAGCGCACCGATAAGGCGGCTTCGCTCGCGGCGCTTTTGAGAGACGAGGGCTGCAATGTCATCTGGCATCAGGCGGACGTATCAAGCGCCGAGGCCGTGAACGAAATGGTAGCGCGCACCGAAAAGGAGCTTGGCAGGATAGACTTGCTTGTAAATAACGCGGGCATCGCAAAGCAGGAACAGTTTCAGGACATTGCGCCCGAAACGTGGAAGCGGCTTTTTGACGTGAATCTCGGCGGCTGCTTCAACACCGTGAAGGCGGTTCTGCCGGGAATGCTGCACGAGCACAGCGGATGTATAATCAATATGTCCTCCATCTGGGGCAGCCACGGCGGCTCGTGCGAGGTGGCGTATTCCTCCACAAAGCACGCGATCGTCGGCTTCACGCGCTCACTCGCGGCAGAGCTTGCGCCCTCCGGCATCCGCGTAAACTGCATCGCCCCCGGCGTTATTGATACCGACATGGTGCAGGTTCTGGGGCAGGAGACGCTTGACAGCCTTGCGAGGGAGACCGTGCCGCTCGGCAGGCTCGGCAGACCTGAGGAGATAGCGAACGCCGTGATGTACCTCGCCTCCGCCGAATATACGACCGGCCAGATACTGACCGTTGACGGCGGCTTCTTTATTTGAATAAGCGTCACATTGAGCCGCGGTATTTTATAAATACTGCGGCTCAGGTATATTTTGAGCGCTTTCGGGTGAGACTAAAATCAGAAGCCTACATAAGATGTATTGGGCGAGAATCCGGGCGGGACATTGTCTCGCCCCTTTACCCGGAGTGTGAAAATCAATGGTAAAACGCGGTGATATTTACTATGCCGACCTTAGCCCGGTGGTCGGCAGTGAACAGGGCGGTATGCGCCCCGTGCTGATAGTACAGAACGACACCGGGAATAAGCACAGCCCGACCGTTATCGCGGCGGCGATAACCAGCCAGACGGGCAAGGCGCGTCTGCCCACACATATTGAGCTTTCCGCACAGAGCGTCGGACTTAACCGCGACAGCGTAATTTTGCTTGAGCAGATAAGGACGATAGACAAATCCAGACTCAGAGAGCGCATGGGGAAGCTTGACGAGAACACGATGACTGCGGTGGACAACGCCCTTGCGGTCAGCTTCGGACTTATGTGATGAATACAATCTATCCGCGGATCATAATTTTTATTATGACCTGCGGATTTTTGTTTACGGGGGTGCGATATGGAATATCCGCTTATACTCGGCGGCGAGACGCGCGGGCGCGTCAGCGTCTCACGGGAGGGGCTTTACACCGTGGTCTCGGCCACGGCTGAAAGCACGGGGGAGCTTACGCGCCTGTGGCTCTGCGGCGAGGGGGAGAGCTTCTATCTCGGCGTCATGCGAGAGGAAAACGGCAGACTTTGCTTTTCAAAGCGCTATACAAGGCGCGAGTGCGCCGCCTTCCCCCAAAATATCACTTTCGCCTCCGACAGAAAAAGCGAAGCAAAAGCAAAAAAGCAGCGCGAAGCCCCGCCTCAGCCGACGCAGAGCGCGGACGGAGACATCGTGTGGCACACCGGCAGAAACGGCGTTCTGACAGCGAGCGACGGAAACACGCGCCTGCTTGCCCTGCCCTCGGATATCGGCAGAAGCGTTCCCGGCGCGGACATCCGCGTTATCGAAGGGCGCGAATATATGGTATTTCGGTGTTGAGAACAGCGGGAAAAAGATGTATAATATAAATAATTATTGGTTCGGACCGGAGGTACATACCATGCTGATGAC
>CAMEHJ010000203.1 GCA_945917385.1 uncultured bacterium | reverse complement strand
GGTCTCGTTGATGCCGCCATGCTTCTTGGCAATGATGGTGCCTTCAAAAGCCTGGGTACGCTCACGGTTACCTTCCTTGACGCGGACGAGAACGCGGACGGTGTCGCCGACGTTCATTTCGGGCAGTTCGGGTTTCATGTACTGCTCGCTGAGAATTTTGACCAGATCCATAATCTAATCCTTCCTTAATATAGACGTTCTTACCGGAGGGCAAAGCCGCGGCAGCGGACCGCCTTTCTGAATGCCTGCCATATACGGCACAAGCTATGGTATAGTAACACATTTTCCCCCGCAATGCAAGCATTTTTTCTTATTTTATCTGTAAACCTTCATCTGCGCGTCAAAGGTCTCGATGCGCCTGAATTTAGCGAAGTCCGGCGCAAGCTCCGGCGCTTTCTGCCGCAGAGCGTCCGCCAACAGCTCGGGGTTCAGAGTCGGCTCCTGCGCGGAGATGACTGCCTTTATGCGCACCTGTCCGTCCATGGGCAGAAATTCAATGCTGCGTATGGCGCTCTTGATATCGCTCTCGCCCATGCCGCGCTTTGTTTTTTTCGTAATGACTATCTCATCGGCGGCGTAAAACTCGCGGAGCTTCCCCGCCATTTGGGCTGCGTCCCTGTCGTCGTACTCAAATACGCCCTCGATCTCAAGGTATTTAAGCTCCGCGACCTTTCGCATCTGCTCGTAGCACTCGGAAACTTCGATGCCCTCCGGCATCACCGCCGTGAGCCTTGCGGGGATCTCCTTTGGGTCTGCCTCCTGCTGGAGCCTGAAATCCATGATCTCGCACACGCTCTCGGCGCCCACCGACAGCGGCAGCGCAATGGAAATCTGCGGGTGCGGGTTAAAGCCCTCGGAATATTTAAGCTCATACTCCGCTCTTGAAAACGCCCGCTGCATCGTGTGCATCAAGTCAAGGTGGGAGATATACACGGCGCGCCCTGTCTTACCGAATCTCAGTCTCAGCTTTCCGGAATCACTCATCGCACCTGCCCCCTTTCATCAGTCTTGCCGCGCCGCAGGCGGAGCACTGTCTGCGGCAGTCGGGAGAGAGCGTCGACGCGTAGCACTGCTCGCGTTCGTGTACAAGGTGCGCCTTTCGAACTCCGACGTCTATCATGTCCCACGGCAAAAGCTCGTCTACACTGCGCTCGCGGCTTGCATAGAAGTCGCCGTCAACGCCGCACTCCTTGAATGCGCTCACCCATCTGTCAAAGCTGAAGTAATCCGACCACGCCTCTAACCTTCCGCCGTTTCTCCACACGGTCTCGATAACGTCGGCAAGCCGCCTGTCACCTCTGGAGAGCGCTGCCTCGACATAGCTTGTCTCGGCGTCGTGCCAGTTGTAGGTGACGTTTTTTGCCGTGATGCTTGAGCGCAGGAGATTTACCCTGCGCAGATATTCCTCAATGCTTATCTGCGCTTCCCACTGGAAGGGGCTGTGCGGCTTCGGGATAAAGCAGGAGGTGGATATGGTTATCTTCACTCCCCTGTTTTTGTTCTTTGCGTTCACGCGCCAGCAGTGCAGAACCTGATTTGCCATCTCCGCGATGCCGACGATGTCCTCGTCCGTCTCCGTCGGCAGCCCCAGCATATAGTAGAGCTTCACGCTGTTCCAGCCGCCCGCGAAGGCAATGCTGCAGGTGTGCAGCAGATCCTCCTCGGTGACGTTCTTGTTTATCGCGTCCCTGAGTCTCTGGCTTCCGCCCTCGACGGCGAAGGTAAGCCCGCTTTTTCTGACCTTCTGCAATCGCTCCATGATCTCCATGGAGAAGTTGTCCGCCCGCAGCGACGGCAGGGACAGTCCGATGCTCCTGCTCTCACAGTAGTCGAGAAGGCCGTCGCAGAGCGCGGGGAGCTGTCTGTAATCGCTCGTGCTGAGACTGAGCAGGGTGACGTCCTCATGCCCCGTGTTTTTCAGGGTTTCGATGCCCTGTTTTATAAGCGTCTCAGGCTTTTTCGCACGTATCGGGCGGTAGATGTGCCCCGCCTGGCAGAAGCGGCAGCCGCGCACACAGCCGCGAAACAGCTCAAGGTTCACTCTGTCGTGCACGACCTCCGTTGAGGGAACAATGGGCTTTGTGGGGTAGGGCGCGCTGTCAAGGTCAACGATAATGCGCTTTGTCACCCTCTCCGGCGCGCCGTTTTTCGCGGTGATTTTGGCGACGGTGCCGTCTGCGTTATATTCAATATCGTAAAGCGACGGGACGTAGACGCCCTGAATCTGCGCCGCCTCAATGAGAAACCTTTCCTTTGACCAGCCCTCAAGCTTTGCCGTGCGCAGAAGCGTCAGAAGCTCGTTATTCATCTCCTCGCCCTCGCCTATCATAAAGAGGTCGATAAACGGGGCAATCGGCTCTGCGTTCACGGCGGCGGAGCCGCCCGCGAAAACGAGCGGCAGAAGCGACTTTCTCTCACCGGCTCTCAGCGGGATTCCCGCCATATCCAGCATATCCAGCACCGTGGTGTACGCCATCTCGTACCCGATGGAGAACGCCAGCGCGTCAAACCGGTCGAGACTGTCCCCGCTTTCAAGCGCGTAGAGAGGGAGCTTTGCCTTCTTCATCTCCTCATACATATCCCCCCAGGGCGCAAACACTCTCTCGCACCACACGAAGTCAAGGCTGTTCATCGTGTGGTAGAGGATGCTCATGCCGAGGTTTGACATACCTATCTCATAAGTGTCGGGGAAGCAGAACGCAAGTCTTATATCGACCTCGTCCCTGTTCTTTATAATCTGGTTGTATTCGCCGCCTGTGTATCTTGCGGGCTTCTGCACACGCGGCAGTATTCTTTCGAGTCTCTTATCCATGTTTTCACCTGTAAAACAGTTTTTTCAATCGGTTAAATATTTTATAACATCTCAGGCTATTTTACAATAGTTTTCCTCGTCCTGCGACAAAAGCAGCCATATCGCCGCAACCAGCAGTGCAATCCCTCCGCCTTTCGCGGTCATGAACATTCCAAGCGCGAGAATAACGCCCGCTCCAACCGCTGATATTTTGGAGCAAAGTGCAGCCCCCCTCTCACAGCCGAGCAGCGACATGAGCGCATATTTCATTATCATCCCCCCATCGAGCGGCAGTACGGGAAGGATATTGAACAGCGTCAGCACAAGTCCGACGCCCGCCGCCAAGTCCATGAAATGCCAGCCGAAGCGTTCTCCCGCTATGGAAAACAGCACCGCCCCGATAAATCCCGCAAGCGGCCCTGCTGCGGCGATCACGGTGGTGTGGAGCTGTCCTCCCCCGGTACCGTACGAAATGCAAGG
>CAMEHJ010000202.1 GCA_945917385.1 uncultured bacterium | reverse complement strand
ATGTGCAGGGCAGTTTTTACGGAGCGGATTTTTGCCCGGACGAGGCATTGACCGCCGGGAAGCCTTTCCGGCTTTACAAGGGCAATAACGAAGTGCGGACGGAAATCCGCCTGTAAAAACCGATGAGGGTTCGACTCCCGTTGGACAAAAAACAAATAGAATAAGAGGATGCTTTCACACCCTCTTACTCTATTATCCGCAGATTTTCTTATCTTATGAAATTTGTCATGTCTCCGCGCTCGGCCTTGGGCGGCATTATGCCCGCCGCCTTGCCGCTCTCGATGCAGTTAAGCATCCACGCCATATTCTGCGCTAAATTGCGCATGGTTCTCAGTCCCTCGGCGTCCTGCAGGGCTTCGCCCTTGTTAAGCCCGTGAACAATGTTCCAATAGGTAGAGCTGACAATGGGCATCTGCATGATGGCGAAGTATTTATTCAGCACGTCAAGCGCCGCCGTGGTGCCGCCGCGCCTTGCGCAGGCGATTGCCGCGGCGGGCTTAAAGCGGAATTTGTGCCCCTCGGAGTAGAAGAGCCGGTTCAAAAACGCGATAAGGCTGCCGTTCGGCGCTGCAAAATATACGGGCGTGCCGACGATAAATCCGTCCGCCTCTTTCAGCTTTTCCGCAAACTCGACTACTCTGTCGTTCTTCACGCACCTGCCGAGCTTATAGCAGGCTTTGCAGGCCGTGCACCCGGCAACCGGCTCCGTGCCGAGCTGGAAAATCTCGCTGTCTATGCCAAGCTCACCGAGCCTGTCCGCAACGGTTTTGAGCGCGGTATAGGTGTTGCCGTCAGCCCTGGGGCTGCCGTTTAAGAGCATCACTTTCATGGTTTTATCTCCCTTTACTATATGATGGTTTTATCTTAGCGCGCCGCTTCTCCCCTGTCAAGCCGAACGCCCTGCACCGAATGGGTGCAGGGCGTGAGTATTTGCTTATTTTTTCGGGACAAGCGCGATGGGCCTCGCGGAGAAGCCGGAGCCGCCCTTTACCCGCGGGAAGGTGCAGAAGATGAGCGCGCCGGTCTCGGGGCAGCGGTCAAGATTTGCAAGCAGCTCTATCTGGAACTTGTTGGCGCCGAGCCAGTAGCGCTCCGCAAGCCAGCCCTCGGAATTGGCGACAAAGGCGGGGTCGGTGTCGGCAGGCTCATGACCTATTGCGGCAACCTTGCGTTCCTCGTTCAAAAACTTCAGCGCGTCTACCGTCCAGCCGGGGTAGTGGGCGACGCCGTCTGCGTCAAAATTCTGAATGTCGTCATAGCTTGCCCTGCTGCACCAGCCGCTGCGGAACGCGACGAAGGAGCCTGCGGGGATCTTGCCGTTTTTCTTCTCCCACGCCTCTATATCCGAAACGGACAGCGCATAGTCCGGGTTCGCGGCGACCTCGGCACTGAGGTCAATGACGCACAACGGCAGGAACATATCCTTTGCGCCGAACGCGTCGAGCGCCGCACCCTGCTCGTTCATGTGTACGGGCGCGTCAACGTGGGTGCCGTACTGTCCGGGCATTTTGTACTCATGCGCCTGAAAACCGTCGCCCCGGTCATAGTTGTAAAGAATGTTCATGGCCATGTCGGGAAATGCGCTGTGATGCGGCGTTGCAAGGCTCAGCTCGCGGCTGAGCTCCACCCATTCGCAGTTCTCGTTCCACTCTGCAAGCTGCTGCCATAATTTATGTTCCATTATGCTTCCTCCTTAATTTCTTTGACAAGCTTTTTATATGCGTCGGAAAATACGATTGACGTTATGCTGCACGCGATGCCGTCCGCGCCCTGCGCCATTCTGAGCTTGGACTCTGCGGGGTTATTCGTATAGACATACACGGGCTTCTTCACCGCGCGGCACGCGGCGATTATGCGCTCTATCGCCGCCGTAAACTCCGGCGCGTCAAACTTCGCGGGTATGCCCATGCTGATAGAGAGGTCAAAGGGGCCGATAAATATGCCGTCGATGCCCTCGATGGCGACGATCTCCTCAATCGCCTCAAGGCTCTCCACCGTCTCGCACTGGGGCAGGAGCATCAGCTTTTCGTTTGAGTTTGCCATGTATTCCTCAAGCGTACCCGACGCCCACTCCTGATTGCCGAAGCTGCTTCCGCGCCCCTTGATGAAGCCGCGGTTGCCGATAGGCGCAAACTTCGCAAGGTCAACAAGCCTGCGGTACTCGTCCACCGTGCGCAGACACGGCACGATAAGTCCGTCCGCGCCGCAGTCCGCCGCGCGCTGTATCTCCTTGTGCGTCACGTCCGCGATGCGGACTATCGGGGAAAGCTTCACTCCCTCCGCGACGCGGATGAGGTCCATCATGCTTTCGGTGTCGTATGGGCCGTGCTCGGTGTCGATTATCACATAGTCCATGCCGGAAAAACCGAGACACTCCATGCAGTTCATGTCTCCCATGCTGAAGAAGGTACCGATGGCGACTTCGCCGTTTCTGTACTTTTCTCTGAGTCTGTTTTTCATATCACTCGCCCGCCTTTTCGCAGAAGAATTTGCCCAGACGGCGGATGTTCTCGTCTATCACCTTTTCGGGCAGACCGCTGAAATTCATGCGGATGCAGTTGCGTCCCGCGCCCTCCGGGTTACCCTCGGTGAAGAAGATGGAGCCGTCTCCGTAGCATACGTTGAGCTTCTCCGCGACCTCACCCTTGAGCGCCGTCGCGTCGATATTTTCGGGCAGCTCCACCCAGACGTAGTAGCCGCCGTCGGGATAGGTGTGCTTTGTGCCCTTGGGGAATGACTCGTCCATGGCTTTCAGCATTGCGTCTCTGCGGCCGCGGTACATATCGCAGAGCATTTTCAGGTGCTCGTCGTACATCCCGCGCCTGAAAAATTCCGCGCACAGCGCCTGCGCGATGCCGTTTGTGCAGGTGTCCGCACCGAGCTTGAGATTCTTGAGCTTGTCAATTATCGCGTCGTTTGCGACCATGTAGCCGAGGCGCGCGCCGGGGGAGAAGATTTTGGAAAAGCTGTTTGCAAGGATGACGTTGCCGCTCTCGTCGAAGGACTTTATGTACGGCAGGGTTTCGCCGCTGTAACGGATCTCGCGGTAGGGGTCGTCCTCCAGCACGATAACGTCGTACTTCGCGGCAAGCTCCGCCATTTTCTTTCTGCGTTCGAGCGACATGGTAACGCCGGTCGGGTTCTGGAAGGTGGGGACGGTGTAGATGAATTTGGGGTTATAGCGCTTGATCTTCTCCTCCACGTCCTCTGTGACCATGCCGTCGTCGTCCATCGCGCAGGGGATGAGGTTGGCCTGGAACATCTTGAAGATC
>CAMEHJ010000201.1 GCA_945917385.1 uncultured bacterium | reverse complement strand
AACAAGCTGCTCTTTGAGATGACCGCCAAGTACGGTACCCCCTACTTCTCCAACTACATCAACTCCGATATGGAGCCTTCGGATGTCCGCTCCATGTGCTGCCGTCTGCGTCTCGACCTCAGAGAGCTGAGAAAGAAATCCGGCGGCTACTTCGGCTCCGGCGAGAGCACCGGTTCCGTCGGCGTTGTCACCATCAATATGCCGCGCATCGCCTATCTCGCCACTGACGAGAAGGACTTCTACGCCCGTCTTGACAAGCTTATGGACATCGCGGCGCGCTCGCTGAAGGTCAAGCGTACCGTCATTACCAAGCTCCTTGACGCCGGCCTGTACCCCTACACCAAGCATTACCTCGGCACCTTCGATAACCACTTCTCCACCATCGGCCTCGTCGGCATGAACGAGGCGGGGCTCAACGCCAAGTGGATCCGTGCCGACATGACCACCAAGGCGTGCCAGGACTTCACCAAGCAGGTGCTTGACCATATGCGTGAGAGGCTCAGCGACTATCAGGAGCAGTACGGCGACCTCTATAACCTTGAGGCCACCCCGGCGGAGTCCACCTCCTACCGTCTCGCAAAGCACGATGTCGAGACCTTCCCCGACATCATCACTGCCGCCGAGCCGGGCGGAGACCCGTACTACACCAACTCCTCCCACCTGCCCGTCGGCTACACCGAGGACATCTTCGAGGCGCTTGACATTCAGGACGAGCTTCAGACCCGCTACACCTCCGGCACCGTGTTCCACGCCTTCCTCGGCGAGAAGCTGCCGAGCTGGGAGGCGGCGGCGAACCTCGTGCGCAAGATCGCGGAGAACTACAAGCTGCCCTACTACACCCTGTCCCCGACCTACTCCGTCTGCAAGAACCACGGCTACCTCGTGGGCGAGCAGTTCACCTGCCCTGAGTGCGGCGAGTCTGCCGAGGTGTACAGCCGCATAACCGGCTACTACCGCCCCGTCCAGAACTGGAACGTCGGCAAGACCCAGGAGTATAAGGAGCGCAAGGAGTACGTCATCGAAAACTCCGTTCTCAAGCATAACGGACCCAAGGTTGAGGAGGAAGCACCCAAAACAGCCGAAGCTGCCGTCAGCGGCGAGACGCGCGCCATCCTTTTCGCAACCGCCACCTGCCCCAACTGCCGCATCGCGTGCAGCTATATGGACAAGGCGGGCTTCAAGTATGAAAAGCTTCTGGCGGACGAGAACGCCGAGCTTGCAAAGCAGTACGGCGTGAAGCAGGCGCCCACCCTTATCATCACCGACGGCGTGAACTTCGAGAAGATCGCCGGCGCCGGCGCCATCAAGGAATACGTTGCGCAGTAAAAAATGAAAACTCAAAAAAGCCCGGTTGCCGCCGGGCTTTTTCCAAACTGTCAAAGCCCTCCTTGTTCTGCCCCTTGGCTCTCCCTATGGGAGAGCTCAGCGAAGCTGACTGAGAGGGCGCTGCCTCGTCCAATGGAACGCGGGTCATTTCCTGTACTTATCATAAAACTTTCCGCAAGGAACGGCCTGCTGTTTCTTTTTATGATGCATTGCAAGTCTTTTCGATTCTGTCCGTAATCCACTGTAGGGGACGGGTCTCCCGTCCCGTCTACCCGTCCCGAACGGATTAATCGGGAGGCGAAACGCCTCCCCTACGGTGTCTGCGGGAGTGTCGAGAATACCATGGCAGTTCTTGGCTCTCCCTTTGGGAGAGCTGTCGCCGCAGGCGACTGAGAGGGCTTTGCCTCGTCCGAGGGAGCCAAGTGGGGTATCGCATCGGTTCTTATAAAAATCGAGTTCTTTACAAACCCAAAAACCCGGTAAACGCCGGGCTGTCTCATTGAAAAAGGAGATACACTTATGTACGATATCATCATCATCGGCGGCGGCCCCGCGGGGCTTACCGCGGCGACATACGCAAGGCGCGCTGGCAAGAGCGTGCTTGTTATAGAGAAAAACGCCTTCGGAGGACAGATAACCTGGTCGCCCAAGGTGGAAAACTTCCCCGGCTTTGTCTCCGTCAGCGGTGTGGAGCTGGGCGACAAGCTGCTTGAGCAGGCCATGGAGCAGGGCGCGGAGGTCGAGCTGGAGGAGGTTGAGACGCTCACGGTAAACGGCGGCGTGAAACGCGTCCGCTGCGTATCGGGGGCTGAGTTTGAGGCGAGAGCGGTCATTATTGCGACCGGCGCAAGGCCGAGGATGCTCGGTCTGCCGCGCGAGCAGGAGCTTATCGGAAACGGCGTGTGCTTCTGCGCAGTGTGCGACGGCGCGTTTTATAAGGGGCAGGATGTTGCCGTGAACGGCGGCGGCAACAGCGCGCTTCAGGACGCGCTGTTGCTCAGCGAGACTTGCCGTAAGGTCTATCTCATCCACCGCCGCGACAGCTTCCGGGGCGAGGCGAAGCTCGTGGACGCGCTCAAAGCAAAGGACAATGTCGAGTTTATACTCGGCGCGAGGATAACGGAGCTTGTAGGAGAGGACGAGCTTTGCGGATTGAAGCTTGACTGTAACGGCGAGACGCGCAACATAGACGTGACGGGGCTTTTCGTCGCCATCGGCCACGCGCCGGATAACGGCAAATTCTCCAACCTTATCGCGCTCACGGAGGCGGGCTACGCGGATTCAAACGAGGACTGCCTGACCGTGACCCCCGGCGTGTTCACGGCGGGCGACTGCCGCAGAAAGAGCGTACGTCAGCTCACCACCGCCGTCGCGGACGGCTCCGTCGCGGCGCTCGCCGCCTGCGCGTATCTGGACGAAAGTAATTGAATATGAAAAAACCGACCGTTCAGGTCGGTTTTTTTATTAAAAAGTTTTAATTCCGACGGGCTTCCCGTCCCTTGTGACGGCGAAAATGGAGGAAGCATCCTCGACGGCGCCGATTTCATCCGTGAACACCGCATATGTGTCTGAGGCCCTTGCCGGCTCGCCGTAAACGAGACCCTCCGGACTTACGAGCACACAGCCGGCAGCGCGAAGTTTTTCAGCGTCGATGCCCACGTTTTCCATGCAGTCGGGTATAAGCGCCTGCGACAGAAGCTCGTCGGAGCGAAGCTCAATATATGCGCTGTGCTTTCCGGCGCTGAGCAAAGTGATTATCTCGTCGGCCGTCTCGCAGTATATCACTCTGTCGTCAAGCTTTTCATAATATTCCTCCGTGTAGCTGTCCCATACGGCATAGCGCCCGTCCGCGCGGCGGTCGGGGATGTCGTAGTTTTCGGAGATATACTCCGCCATGAAACGGGAAAACTTCTCCGCGCCCGACACATTCAGATGGGAGTTATCCTCGTAGC
>CAMEHJ010000200.1 GCA_945917385.1 uncultured bacterium | reverse complement strand
GCGGGAAGCGCGGCTGTCTCGTGTCTGCGTCCGAGGTTTACCGCGTGGGGAAAACCATCGTTCTTAAAAGCGGAGAGTCGGTCAACTACGTTTCGAGACAAAAGGAGAGGGTGGTCGCGGATATCTGCGCCGTGCGTGGCTGCGCGCCCGAAGAGATTCTCGAACGCCGCGTCGGCGCGGGGAGGAAGCAGCCGGTGGTTAGCCCTGCGGAAACGGCGCCCGTAAACAAGCTAAGAGGTTTGAGCCACGGCGGCAGAATATTGACGGTGATTTCGGACAGGAAAGAGACGCATATCAATATCGACTCTATCCTCTATATTAAAATAGAAGGCGGAGCTTCCTGCATACACGACTTTGACGGAAATTTATACAGGACAAAGACGACGCTCAATGTGCTGGCAGAGGCCGTGGGAGACGGATTTATCAGAATACACAGAAACTGCCTCGTCTCCGTCATGGCGATACACTCCGTGGGCGACAGAATAAACCTCACAAACGGCGAAACGCTTGAAAGCTCGGAGCGGAAAAGGGCCGAGATACGCAGGACGCTTGCGGCAAAGCAGAAGCTGTTTATCGACAGCCTCGGCGAAGAAGGCATGGCGCTGACGGAGGAGGAATACCGCGAATATTATAAGAGCTTTGAAAATATGCCCTTCGCGTTTACCGACATTGAAATGGTCTTTAACGACGAGCAGAGGGCGGTGGACTGGATATTCAGATACGGAAACGAGGCGCTTGCAAGGCTTGAAAAAGTCCCGCTGAGCAAGCTTATCGGCAGTTCTTTCAGCAGTATTTTTGAAAATATGGACTCAAAATGGCTCAGAAGCTATGAGCAGGCAACGCTCTACGGCAAAACGCTGGAGCTTACGGATTACAGTCCGGAGATAGATACCTATCTGAAAGTTATCTGTTTCCCGACATTTAAGGGACATTGCGGGTGTATCCTGTTTGATTTGTCCGAAATCGGGGACGCAAGCGTCAGAGAAAAATGAAAAATATGCCGCAGATTGCTTGCGGCAACATAAACAAAAAGAAAGAGAGAGAATTGTTGAATCCGGCGAAAAATCAATTACGCCGGATTTTTTGAAAAAAATATCCCCCCGGGGAGCTTAAAAGCTTTGTTAAAATTTCGTATAATCAGGGCAAGAAAATGATTGAAAGGGGAAATGCACTATGAAACGTGTTATTTCGATTATTCTTGCCGTGATGATGCTGCTCGTGCTTGCGGCTTGCGGAAATGAAGCGCCCGCGCAGACCGAAGCTCCCGCCGGTGCGGAGAGTACGGCGGCGCCTGAGACGCGCACCGTTACGGACACCTGGGGACGCGAGGTAGAGATACCTTACGAGGTCAAGAGCATCGTGTGTCTCGGCTCCGGCGCGCCGCGCATGGCGGCGTATCTCGAGGTCGTTGACATGATGGTCGGAGTTGAGGACCACGACAAGGACAGCTATACCGTACTGCGCGACTATAATCCGGTTTACAGAGACGAGATAAAGGACCTGCCCTCAGTCGGCAGCGGCGGCGGCAGCGGCGCAAACAACGGCTATGCCGAGGAGATAATAACGATTTCGCCCGACGTTATCCTTGCGGGCTTTTCCGCAGAGGCGGCGGACGAGCTTTACGGCCAGACCGGGATACCCGTAGTCTGTGTCAGATATCTGAGCCGCAACTTCGTTGACCAGAGCTTTTATGACGCGATGCGCGTGTTCGCTGAGACCGTGGGTGCGCAGGAGCGCTGTGAGGCGGTACTGAGCTTTATCGACGAGTGCAAAAATGACCTCAGCGAGCGTACAAAGAACGTGCCCGACAGCGAAAAGCCGCTTGTCTACACCGGCGCCGTCACCTTCTCCGGCCGCCACGGCTTCGGCGGCACCTATGCGCACTTCGGCCCCTTTATGGGTGTGAATGCACGCAACGCGGCCGACGAGGCATCCGACCAGAACTACTACGAGGTTGACCTTGAAAAGGTCGTTGAGTGGGACCCGGACGTTGTGTTCCTCGACCCCGGCAACATGGACCTCGTCAATGACGAATATAATACCAACCCCGACTTCTTCAAATCCCTGCGGGCGATAAACGAGGGCAGGGTGTACACCATGCCGTCCTTCAATAACTGCGGCACCAACATTACCTACGCGCTTATGGACGCCTACTACGCGGGTATCGTCCTCTATCCCGAAGAGTTTGCAGACATCACCATGCCGGAGATAGGCGGGAAGATACTCACGTTCATGCTCGGTGAGGATACTTTCAGCGAGATGGAGGCCGGAGGGCTTTACTACGGAACTATTTCTATCGGAGAATAAACGATTTGAACAAAGGACAGATAAAAACGCTCAGCCATGATTATGAGCGGTACATAGGTAAAAAGTGGCTTGTGCTGCTCATAATGCTTGTGATAACCGTCGCCGCGGGAGTTATTTCTCTCGCGGCCGGTTCCGCCGGACTGAGCATTAAGGATGTGCTGCTTGCCGTACTGCGGCAGGGCAGCATCAAGACGGAGACAATAGTCTGGAACGTGCGTATGCCGAAGCTCGCAACGGCGGCGGTGGTGGGCATGGCGCTTGCAATGAGCGGGTGCGTGATGCAGAACGTGCTCCGCAATCCCCTCGCCTCGTCCTCAACGCTCGGCGTTTCGCAGGGCGCTTCGTTCGGCGCGGCTGTCGCGATAGTTTATCTCGGCGCGGGAATACAGGTAAACGCGGGCGGCACCTCGTCGGCGCTGACCGTGACGAATCCCGTGCTGGTGACGGTGTGCGCTTTCGCGGGGGGCATGGCGACCACGGTGGTTATTCTTTTCCTGTCGCGGCTTCGCGGCGTCACACCGGCGACGATGGTGCTGGCGGGTGTCGCGCTCAGCTCCATGTTCACGGGAGGAACCGCGCTCATACAGTATTTCTGCGACGACGTCATGGTTGCGACCGTCGTTTACTGGACCTTCGGCAGTCTCGGCCGCGCGGGCTGGCGCGATATCGCCATAATCGCGGTGCTGACCTTTGCGGCGCTCATGTATTTTATCGCCAACCGATGGAATTATAACGCCATGGAGAGCGGCACGAGCACCGCAAAAAGTCTCGGCGTGCCGGTGGATGCGCTCATCCTCTCCAGTATGGCGGTCTGCGCGCTTATTTCCTCGGTCGCGGTTGCGTTCGTCGGATGTATAAGCTTCATAGGTCTTATCGCGCCGCACATCATGAGGCGCTTTTTAGGCAACGATTACCGTTTCCTTATTCCCGGCTCCGCATTGTGCGGGGCGGCACTGCTTATCTGCTCGGACATTGTTTCG
>CAMEHJ010000199.1 GCA_945917385.1 uncultured bacterium | reverse complement strand
GTGAATATTGCAGATATCAGGCGGGATGTGAAAAATCTCGGCCACAATAATTCAGCCTCGCTCATCAAAAAGGCCATAAACATGGCGCTTGCCGCCGAGAATGTGCAGGAAAGCTGCATAATCAATGTTGTCCTGACTGACGACGAGGGGATAAGAGCGGTGAATCTCAGCGAGCGGAATATCGACAGCGCGACGGATGTACTCAGCTTTCCCGCAAACGAGCTGACGCCCGGTGAATTTGATCCGGAAGTGTGTGAGTGGGATTACGATAACGACGCTGTCTACCTCGGAGACATGATGATCTCAGTTCCGAGGTGTGAGCAGCAGGGAGAAGAATTCGGACACGGGTATGAGCGGGAGCTTATGTACCTGACGGTTCACTCCGTACTGCATCTGCTCGGCTACGATCATGTGGACGAGGGAGAAATGAAAAGGCAGATGCGTGAGCGCGAAAAAGCGATAATGCACGACGATAATTAATAAATTCTGACAGATAAAAGTAAAACGGGAGATAAATCAATGACAAAATCCGCGATGATAACCATATGCGGCAGACCAAATGCCGGAAAATCCACACTTACAAACGCCCTTGTTGGGGAGAAGGTCGCAATAGTTTCCGATAAACCCCAGACAACGAGAAATCGCATCACCGCCATCGTCAACCACGGTGACACCCAGCTCGTGCTGATGGACACGCCGGGCTTTCACAAGCCGAGAACCAGACTCGGAGATTACATGGTGAATATTGTTAAGGAGAGCGTCGCGGATGTTGACTGCGTGCTGTTCATGGTTGAGCCGGTTGCGGCAGTCGGGGCGCAGGAGCAGGCGCTTATTGAGCGCTTCCGTCAGACAGATGCACCTGTAATCCTTTTGATAAACAAGATAGATACCGTGGAAAAGACGCGGCTTCTTGAGGTAATGGCGGTCTACAGCGCGGAGTATGATTTTGACGCGGTGATCCCCATCTCCGCAAAGACGGGAGAGGGACTTGACGAGCTTTTGTGCGAGCTTGACAAATACGGCGTTGAAGGCCCTCACCTCTTCCCGGACGACATGATCACCGACCAGCCGGAGAGACAGATCTGTGCGGAGCTTGTCAGAGAGAAGCTTCTCAAGTGTCTTGACAAGGAAATACCGCACGGCACCGCCGTTGAGGTCACAAAATTCTCCGAGCGCGATAACGGCATAATCGACCTTGAGGTGACCATCTACTGCGAAAAGGACAGTCACAAGGGAATAATTATAGGCAAAAAGGGCGCAATGCTGAAGAAAATAGGCGAGCTTGCGAGAACCGATATTGAGGAGTTCATGGGCACTAAGGTCTACCTGCAAACCTGGGTCAAGGTAAAGGAAAACTGGCGCGACTCCATGGCGCAGCTCAGGAACTTCGGATTTTCGGAGCAGTAATTATTTCCATCTTTAACGGTGAAGCCACGGCAGATAATAGCATCAGAGACATTTTTTAAGGAGCAGAGTATGAGTGCTGACGCTATCTGGCGGGCTTTTTCCGAAACGGGCGACCCGCTGTATTACCTGCTGTACAAGGCCGCGGGAGAAAATACGGACAAAAAACGAAACGCACCGAAAAAGCGCCGGAAAGACAATACCCCGCCGGCGCAAGGTTAAGGCGGTACATAATGTATAACACCACAGACGCCCTTGTGCTGCGGGAGGTCCGGTATAAGGAGGCGGACAGGATACTGACGCTTCTGACCTCCACCGAGGGCAAGATAACCGTTAAAGCGCGAGGCGCGCTGAGAAAAAGCAGCAAGACCGCCGCCGGAACACAGCAGCTCACATTTTCGGAAATGACGCTGTTCGGAAACCGGGGCAAGTGGACGGTGAACGAGGCCAGCGTAAAGGAGGGCTTCGACGGACTTCGCGCGGATATCGAGGCCTTCTCGCTCGGCTGTTATTTTGCGGAGTGCCTTGAGGCGCTGAGCGTCGAGGACCAGCCGGAGCCGGAGCTTTTGCAGCTCGGTCTGAACTCGCTGTACGCACTGAGCCGAAATTTGTACAGGCCGGAGCACATCAAGGCCGCGTTTGAAGTGAGGCTCATGTGCATCGCCGGCTACGCGCCGGAGCTTGAACACTGCGCCGTGTGCGGAAAAACAGACATGGACGAGCCGGTTTTGAATCTCACGCGGGGCGCGGTGTGCTGCCGGGGCTGCGCAAGGCTTGAGGAGACGGCGGCGCTTGACCGGGCAAGCCTCGACGCACTCAGGTATATTAAGGGCGCAAGGGCAAAGCAGCTCTTTTCCTTTTCCCTGCCGGAGCTTTCACTTGCGGCACTGAATAAGGCATCGGAGAGATATCTGCTTTTACAAACGGAGAGAAGATTTTCAACGCTTGAATACTGGAAAAAACTGAGGATAAAGTGAGACATGAGTTTTTTTGAGAAATCCCTTTCGACGCTTGAACTGCCGGCTGTGCTTGAAATGCTGGCGGCGGAGGCGGTAGGGGAAACGGCAAAGGAAAACGCGCGGGAGCTTCGTCCCGCAACCGATACGGCGGAGGTAAAGCGCAGGCTCGACGAGACGACGGCGGCAAAGACGATGATGATCGTGCGCGGCAGTCCGAGCTTTTCGGGGGTAAAGGACGTGCGCCACTCGCTTGAGCGCGCAGACCTCGGAGGTGCGCTCAATACGACGGAGCTTTTGGACATCGCCCGCGTATTGCAGTGCGCAAGGCTTGTTCGCGGCTACGTTGCGGACGATACCGTCGGTAAGACGAGCATTGACCATCTTTTTTATGCGCTTCGGGCGAACAAGTTTCTTGAGGAAAAAATCAATTCGTCCATCACCGGCGAGGACGAGATCGCGGACGGGGCGTCTCCGGAGCTTGCAAACATCCGCCGGAAAATGCGCGCCGCCGCAGCCAGGGCGAGAGAGGCAATGCAGAAGATCATCTCGTCACCGAGCTATGCAAAAGCCTTGCAGGAGCCAATCATAACCATGCGCGCAAACCGCTACGTCGTGCCGGTGAAGGCGGAGTTCAAGGGGGTTATATCGGGACTTGTACACGATATGTCCGCTTCCGGTGCAACGCTGTTCATCGAGCCGATGGCGGCTGTAAAGGCGAATAACGAGCTTCGTGAGCTTGCCGCGCAGGAGAACGCGGAGATAGACCGTATCCTTGCGGAGCTTTCGTCCGACTGCGCCGAGCACAGGGACGACATCGCCTCGGACTACGATATCCTTGTAAGGCTTGATTTGATATTCGCAAAGGCAAAGCTTTCCTATAAGCTCAACTGCCAGTGCGCCGGTGTGGAGGATGGCGGGATCGTCCTGCGCCGCGCGAGACACCC
>CAMEHJ010000198.1 GCA_945917385.1 uncultured bacterium | reverse complement strand
CTTTGAAAACGCGCCCTGCATCGGCTTTATAGCGCACACCGACACGGCGCCCGATTTTTCGGGCTGCGGCGTCTGCCCGAAAGTGATTGATAATTATGACGGTGGGGACATCGTTCTCGGAGAGAGCGGGAGAGTGCTTGAGAAAGCCAAATTCCCGGAGCTCGCGGAGATGCGCGGACAAACGCTCATCGTCACGAACGGCGAGACACTGCTCGGTGCGGACGACAAGGCGGGTGTCGCGGAGATAATGACGCTGTGCGAAAGACTTATCCGCGAGAAAGTGATGCACTGCGCATTAGCGGTGTGCTTTACTCCCGACGAGGAGATAGGTCACGGGGCGGCGCTGCTTGACCTTGCGCGTTTCGGCGCGGATTTCGCGTACACTATTGACGGCGGCGCAGTGAATGAGATAAACTTTGAGACGTTCAACGCCGCCTCCGCCTGCTTCGAGATAAACGGAGTGAGCGTTCATCCGGGCAGCGCCAAGGACATTATGAAAAATGCCGCGCTTATCGCCTGCGAGATCAATTCCCTCCTGCCCGAAAACGAGATACCTGCGCGTACCGAAGGCTACGAGGGCTTTTACCATCTGCTCGAAATCGGCGGGGACGTTGACAGAGCGCATCTCAGATATATCGTGCGCGACCATGACGCGCAAATGTTCAAACGCCGCTGCGAAAGGCTTGAGGACATTCAAAAGCGCATGAACGATAAGTACGGCGAGGGGACGGTTCGCCTCACGCTGAAAGAGCAGTACCGGAACATGGCGGAGGTTCTGCGCGATAAGATGGATATCGTTTTCCGCGCGGAGCGGGCGATCAATAACGCGGGACTGAAGTCTGTCAGACTGCCGGTTCGCGGCGGGACGGACGGCGCTCAGCTCAGCTTCCGCGGTCTGCCGTGCCCGAATCTCGGCACGGGCGGCTTCGCCTTCCATGGTCCGTATGAGCATATCAGCGCGGAAGCAATGGACAAAGTGGTTGACATAATCACATCAATCGTTCACGAAAAATAAGAGTAAAGAGAGAAAACGGAAATGAAGGACGCGATATTTCACTTTCCGACGGACGGAAAGCCCGTTGACTGCCGGCAGATAAAGGCGGGGCACATAAACGAGACATATCTGATAAGCACCGACACCGGCTGCCGCTATATTCTCCAGTGGATAAACCGCTATGTTTTCCCGAACGTGGAGGCGCTTATGGGCAATGCCTCGAAGATCGGCGCGTTTCTGCGCGGGCACGGCGACAGCGGAATGAGGATGATCAGCTATATCGACACGCTCGACGGGAAGAATTTCTATGACGACGGAAAGGGCGGCGCATGGCGCGTCTACCGCTTTGTGGAAAACAGCGTGTGTCATCAGGAGGCGGAAAACTGCGTCCAGTTTTATGAGAGCGCGCGCGGCTTCGGCGGCTTTCAGTACGCGCTGCGCGATTTCCCGGCCGAGACACTTGAGGAGACTATCGTAAACTTCCACAACACCGTGGACAGATTCGCAAAGTTTCGCGCCGCTGTTGAGGCGGACTGCTGCGGCCGGCTTGCCGGGGTGAGAGAAGAGGTAGAGTTTGCCCTTTCACGGCAGGAGCGCGCCTGCAGACTGCACCGTATGCGAGAGAGAGGGGAGCTGCCCATCCGCGCAACGCACAACGACACCAAGATAAATAATGTCCTTTTTGACGAGCAGAGCGGCAAAGCCGTCTGTGTCATCGACCTTGACACCGTAATGCCGGGGCTTTCCGCCTTCGACTACGGCGACGCCATTCGCTACGGCGCGTCCACGGGCGCGGAGGACGAGCCGGATTTGAGCAAGGTGTGGTTTGACCTTGACATGTTCCGCGCGTTTACACGCGGTTTCCTTGAAGCCTGCCCCTCACTCACGGCGGCGGAGAAGGACGCGCTCGCGCTGGGGGCATACACGATGACCGTCGAATGCGGCATCCGGTTTCTGACGGACTATCTCGAAGGGGACAAATATTTTGCCATTGAGCGGGAGAACCATAATCTCGACCGCTGCCGCACGCAGTTCAAGCTCGTGTCCGACATGGAGACGCACTGGGGCGAGATGCTTGAAATAGTCCGTGAAGAGTGCGGAAGATAAATACATATGATGATCCCGCTTCCCGTACAGGGGGAGCGGGATGCTTTTGTATCAATAGGTTTACATAATGTTGATTTTACTGTAAACATTACTTGGTTTACAATGAGGAGACATAATCTTATATACATAAAATAATTTACTTAATATAAGAGACATAATATAAATAACATAAAATCATTAACTTAATATAATATACATAATATACATAACATAATATAATTAACATAACAACATGGCGTATACAATAAAACTGCCCGTGCGAAAGCACGGGCATGGGGAGTATAGAATTTGTATATGCTTATGCGTTCCAGAGCATATCGCGGCTGATATCCTTGAGGGATGCGGCGCCGCACATGGTCATGGTGGACTTGAGCTCACCGACGATTTTGTCCATGTAGACCCTGAAGCCCTCTTCGCCCGCACCGTAGATAGCGGTGAGGATGGGGCGTCCGATCAAAACCGCGTCCGCGCCGAGAGCGATTGCGCGGAAAACATCGACGCCGGAGCGGATGCCGCCGTCAACGATGATGGTGGTCTTGCCCTTTACGGCATCGACGATGGAGGGCAGGACCTCTGCGGTGGAGGGACAGGCGCCCTGAACACGTCCGCCGTGGTTGGAAACGACGATAGCGTCCGCACCCGCCTCAACAGCCTTGAGTGCGCCTGCGGGGGTCATAATGCCCTTGATGATAAAAGGCATCTTTGCGTAATCAATGATCTCCTTCATCTCATCTACGGTCTTGCTGCCGGCATTGGGGTTATATTTCTTGAGGAAGGGCAGACCCGCGCCGTCAACGTCCATCGCGGCGGCAAAGATGTTGTTTTCGTTCAGAATGTCAAGCTTTTCGAAAACGGCCTCTTTGTTCCAGGGCTTGATGGTGGGGCAGCCCATGCCGCCGCACGCCGCCATGTCTTTTACGGAGCCTTTCATGATTTCGGGGTCCATGCCGTCGCCCGTGAGCGCCATGATGCCGTAATTGCAGCAGGCGTTGACGAGGATGGTATTGTAGCTGCAGTCGTCATATTTGTCGCCGTAGTGGAGAGTGAGCCCGCCGAGGGGAGCGGCGAAAATGGGCGCGGAAAACTCATGCCCGAAGAGCTTGAAGCGGATGTCGGGGTCGGCAAAGTTGGGGCAGAGGGTGTCCATGTTGACGAAAATTTCCTGCCATTTGTCATAGTTTCTTGCGGCGGTGTTGCCGGGGTACTTGCA
>CAMEHJ010000197.1 GCA_945917385.1 uncultured bacterium | reverse complement strand
GCAACGTCGTGCTCGACAAGAAGTTCGGCGCTCCGCTCATCACCAACGACGGCGTTACCATCGCAAAGGAGATCGAGCTTGAGGACGCTTTCGAAAACATGGGCGCACAGCTCATCAAGGAAGTTTCCACCAAGACCAACGACGTCGCCGGCGACGGCACCACCTCCGCAACCGTGCTTGCACAGGCAATGATCAACGAGGGTCTGAAGAACCTCGCAGCGGGCGCAAACCCCATGGTCATGCGCAAGGGTATGCAGAGTGCGACCAAGGTTGCCGTTGACGCTGTCAAAGGTATCTCCCAGCCCGTCTCCGGCTCCAAGGACATTGCCCGCGTCGGCACCATCTCCTCCGGCGACGAGGTCATCGGCACCCTGATCGCAGAGGCCATGGAGAAGGTCAGCCAGAACGGCGTTATCACCATTGAGGAGTCCAAGACCGCCGAGACTTACAGCGAGGTCGTCGAGGGTATGCAGTTCGACCGCGGCTACCTCTCCCCCTACATGGTCACCGATACCGACAAGATGGAGGCCGTTCTTGACGACGCTCTCATCCTTATCACCGACAAGAAGATCTCCAACATTCAGGACGTTCTCCCCCTGCTTGAGCAGGTAGTCAAGGCCGGCCGCAAGCTCCTCATCATCGCAGAGGACGTTGACGGTGAGGCCCTTGCAACCATCATCCTCAACAAGCTGCGCGGCACCTTCACCTGCATCTGCGTCAAGGCTCCCGGCTTCGGCGACAGACGCAAGGAAATGCTTCAGGATATCGCAGTCCTCACCGGCGGTCAGGTCATCTCCTCCGACATCGGCATGGAGCTCAAGGATGCAGACTTCAGTATGCTCGGTCAGGCGCATCAGGTCAAGGTCACCAAGGAGAACACCGTTATCGTTGACGGTGCAGGCTCCTCCGATGAAATCCGCGCACGCGCAGCCCAGATTCAGCACCAGATCGACGTCACCACCTCCGAGTACGACAAGGAGAAGATGCAGGAGCGTCTGGCAAAGCTCGCCGGCGGCGTTGCGGTCATCAAGGTCGGTGCTGCGACCGAGACCGAGATGAAGGAGAAGAAGCTCCGCATCGAGGACGCACTCAACGCAACCCGCGCCGCAGTCGCAGAGGGCATCGTTCCCGGCGGCGGCACCGCTTATATCGTTGCATCCAAGGCAGCCGACAAGCTTGTCGCCACTCTTGAGGGCGATGAAAAGACCGGCGCCGCGATCATCGCAAAGGCACTGAGAGCACCCATTATGCAGATTGCCGCGAACGCGGGTCTTGAGGGCGCTGTCATTCTCAACAACGTCTACAACAGCGACAAGACCAGCTACGGCTTCGACGCGGCAAACGACGTGTACGGCGATATGCTTGAAATGGGCATCATCGACCCGACCAAGGTCAGCCGCAGCGCGCTTGAGAACGCTTCCTCCGTGGCTTCCATGGTGCTCACCACCGAGAGCCTTGTGGCGGACATCCCCGAAAAGAATCCTCCCATGCCCGCAGCTCCCGACATGGGCGGCATGTACTGATAAACAGACAAATTATACTCAGCCGGTGCGCAATTCGCGCACCGGCTGTTTTTGTCCGCAGGAACAATTTTACTTTCATTGCGTCTGAGAGAGTACAAGCGGATCTATCTCACACTCCGCGGGAAAGGATGGTATTACATGAAAATCAAAAATGCTTTGATACTTATATTGTCACTGTGTATGATGCTTAGCTTTGCCGCCTGCGGCGCGGCGCAGAATACAGCAGCTTCCGCCACGCCCTACCCCACCGCTGCGCCGGTACCATCGGAAGAGCCCGTCCCCGGCGAGGACGAAATCTTCGCCGCCGCGCAGAACGCGCTCGACGAGCTTCATTCTCTCGGCATACTGAGTGAAAAAATAGTTCTCGACCCTGACGCCGTCGGCTATTTCGCGTTCAACGAAGCCGGGAAAAACCCTGTGAACGGTTACGAGGGGCGTGTACTGCCGGCGTATTACAATCTTACGTGCAAGAGCATCGACGGTATCTTCGTCTCCCTGAGCATTGACGCGGACACCGGCAAGGCGCTGAGCTGTAACGTCGAAGCAAAGACGCGCGAGGGCGACGAGAAGCTTGATAAGCCCGCCATCGAGTTTGACGGAAAGGAGCTTGAATACCACGACAGTCTGTACAGGATTGCCGACGGGGAAATGACGCTCGACACGCTGTGTGAGCGTCTGTGCGGCTACTGGGGCTTTAGCGGCTACACGCTCAGCGGCACCAAGGACGATTTCTACAGCTACGATACCGATGCTCCCTCCGGTGACACAACGCTGAGAGAAATCATGGACGCACCCTACATCACCGTCTATTTCGACGGCGACGCGGAGGGCTGCCCCATGTACATTGAAGGCGTGTATTTTCCGGAAAATACCCACTTCTCCTTCGGCTACGGGCACATGGTTGGTTAACATAATTTCACCAACATAACATTCGCTCCGCATGATTGTCATGCAGGGGGACTGTAATAAAATTGGAACGGCACGCAGGCCGTTCCCTACAAATTTTTTCGGTTTGGTTGTAGGGTACGACCTGCGTATCATTCCTTTGTTCTTGCCCTCTCACAGCTCTCCCAAAGGGAGAACCAAGACGGTCAAAGAACCTGTTTTCTCTTGCCTCCCTCTGACGAGGGAGGTGGCAAAAACGAAGTTTTTGACGGAGGGAGAGAAAATGCTAACTATTGTTTTTTTGAATAATCAAATTGGAAAACTTCGATATTTGTGATTATATCAGCAAATATTTGTACAAACAGAAACCCGTTCTCTCCCTCAGTCAGCTTCGCTGACAGCTCACTCATCAGAGGGAGCCAAGAAGAGAATCTCATTGCTTTTATGTAAAAACAAGGTTTTTCGCACTCATCCCCCGTACGACAATCATACGGGGGATGAATCTTTGAATGGAAATTACTGTTTCACGGCCTCAAGCAGGGCGTCCACTCTGTCGGTGTCCTCCCACTTGACGCCAAGCTCGACGCGGCCCATGTGGCCGTATGCCGCGAGCTTGCGGTAGATGGGCTTGCGCAGGTCAAGGTCGCGGATGATTGCGGTGGGGCGCAGGTCAAAGACCTTGTTCACAGCGTCGCTGAGAACCGCATCGGAAACCTTGCCGGTGCCGAAGGTCTCAACGAGGACGGACACGGGGCGCGCAACGCCGATGGCGTAGGCAAGCTGAACCTGGCAGCGCGTTGCAAGACCTGCGGCGACAACGTTCTTTGCAACGTAGCGCGCGGCGTAGGCTGCGCTGCGGTCGACCTTGGTGGGATCCTTGCCGGAGAAGGCGCCGCCGCCGTGGG
>CAMEHJ010000196.1 GCA_945917385.1 uncultured bacterium | reverse complement strand
CATGCTGGAGACGATCATGCTGCGCTTCGGCGGGCTTGATTGGTATGACTCGCTGCTGCATGCCTTCGCCACCGCCGGTACCGGCGGCTTCTCCACCCGCGCTGCAAGCGTCGGTGCGTTCGACAGCGCGTATGTGGATATGGTCATCGCCGCGTTCATGTTCCTCTTCAGCCTGAACTTCAACCTCTACTACCTGCTGCTTATCGGCAGGGTGAAGGATGTGCTGAAAAACGAGGAGCTGCGCTGGTTTACGGGCATAGTGCTGTTTGCCATCGTCACAATGGCCATCAATATCTCCGATATCTACGGCGGCTTTGTCCCCGCGCTCAGATACTCGATATTCAATACCCTCACCGTATCGAGCACCACCGGCTTCGGCAACGCGGACTTCACGCTCTGGCCGGAGTATTCCAAGTGGACGCTTGTACTGCTCATGGTGATCGGCGCCTGCGCCGGCAGTACCGGCGGCGGCATCAAGATTTCGCGCCTTATCATAATCCTGAAGGCGAGCTTTGCAGACCTCATGGGTCTTGTAAGCCCGCGCCATGTGCGCCGCGTGCAGATGGATAAGGGCCGCGTCGCGAACGAGACG
Organism: uncultured bacterium; assembly: GCA_945917385.1. The sequence continues at coordinate 2,728 of CAMEHJ010000196.1, read as the reverse complement.
GTGCGCGCCGTGTACCTCTTCTGCACGATGTATATGCTCATCATGTTCGCAACGACCTGGGCGCTGTCCTTCGACGGCTACGACATCACGACGAATCTCACCGCCACCATTTCCTGCCTTTCAAATATCGGCCCCGGCATGGGTCTTGTCGGCCCGTGCGGCAGCTTTGCTATCTTCTCCCAGCCCTCAAAGCTGCTGCTGACCTTCGTTATGCTCGTCGGCAGACTTGAAATTTACCCGATAATAGTTCTGTTTATCCCCGCGTTTTGGAAAAAATAACGCGGAATATGCGGTGTTTGTAGAAAATGACGGAATGTGTTTTTTCACTTTCCGTCATTTTCTACATAATTTATATGTTGCTTTGACGAAAAGTATGATAAAATTTTTACACATATTTTTCGAATAAAACACAGGAGGTCAGGATGCACGGACACGGACACAGTAAAAAGGCAAGCGCCGCAATGGGCATTGTCGCGATAGGGCTTATCTACGGCGATATAGGCACTTCCCCCCTGTACGTCATGAAGGCAGTGCTGGAGAGCAGCGGCGGCATGGTAAACATGAGCCGCGAATTTGTTCTCGGCGTACTGTCCATGATATTCTGGACGATAACCCTGCTCACGACCGTGAAGTACGTCATGATCGCCATGCGCGCAAACAACAACGGCGAGGGCAGCGTTTTCTCCGTCTACACCCTCGTCAAGAAGTGCGGAAAATATCTGGTCATACCGGCGATGGTTGGCGGCGCGGCGCTCCTTGCCGACTGCGTGCTGATGCCCGCGGTCACGGTGACGACAGCGGTTGAGGGTATGCGCAGCATCCCAGTGCTCGACCGTCTGCTCGGAGAGGGGCATCTCGCCGTTATGGTCATCACCACGGTCATTATTACCGCCATCTTCCTCCTCCAGCGCACAGGCAGCAGGGAGTTTGAACACCTGATGGGGCCGATAATGATAGTCTGGTTTCTGTTCCTCGCCGCGCAGGGGCTGTACGGCATCAGCGGCATGCCGGACGTTCTGCGCGCGTTCAACCCCGTGTGGGCGGTAAGGCTCATCTTCGGGCCGTATAACTCCGCCGGACTTGCCATCTTCGGCGCTGTGTTTCTCGCCAATACCGGCGCGGAGGCGCTGTATTCCGATATGGGTCATGTGGGGCGGCCGAACGTGCTTATAAGCTGGCCGTTTGTAAAGCTCTGTCTGCTGCTGAACTATCTCGGTCAGGGCGCGTGGCTTATCAAAAGCGCCGCCGACCCCGCTTATCTGCACCTTGAGGGGATGAACCCCTTCTTCGAGATGCTTCCGCCGGTGCTCAGACCGGTCGCCGTAATCATGGCGCTCGTCGCGGCAGTCGTCGCGTCCTCGTCGATAATCACCGGCTCGTATAACCTCATATGCGAGGCCATCAACCTCGACTTCATGCCGCACATGAAGATACAGTACCCATTCGACACCAAGGGTCAGCCCTATATTGAGTTCATAAACAAGACCAGCCTCATCGGGTGCATCATCATGGTGCTCGTATTCGAGACGAGCGGCAACATGGAGGCGACCCACGGCCTGACGAACATCGTCAATATGCTCGCAACGACCGTGCTGCTTGGCGTGTATGCGTACAGGATAAAAAACCGGAAGGCGCTCGGCGTACTGCTTGTTGCGTTTTTCGGCTCGATTGAGCTTGTGTTCTGCGTGTCGCTGTTCGGAAAGTTCATGCACGGCGGCTATTTTGCGATGGCGCTTGCGTTTTTGTATTTTACCATCATGTTCATCTGGGAACGCGGCACAATCATCGAAAAGCGCCAGAGCGCAAAGCTTCACATCGACCAGTATCTCTACGCCATCAATATGCTGCGCCGGGACGATGAGGTGGTCAGGTGCGCGGACAACCTCGTTTTCTTCACCAATAACGACGACCCCGACCTCATAGACCGCGACATCATCTATTCCATCCTCGACGGCGAGCCGAAGCGCGCCGGAACCTACTGGATAGTGAACGTCAAGGTACACGACCGCCCCTACCACATGACCTACTCCGTGGAGAGCTACGGCACGGACTACATATTCTTCCTCCAGCTCAATCTCGGCTTCAAGGTAGTTCAGTGCGTCAGCAACTATATCGAGCAGGTCGCGGACGACCTCATCGAGAGCGGGGAGCTGCCGTATCAGGACAAGAAGTATTTCATCATGGGTCTTTCCAACGGCGTCTACGGCTATTCCGGCGGCATCGGCAATTTCAAATACTGCATGATACATAAGTCCATCCGCCACGGGACGGAGCTTTCGCCGTTCTCGACGGTGCTGCTTCAGGCAAAATACTCCATCCGACACGCCATTGGCTCGCAGGTGCAGTGGTACGATCTGGACGAAAACGCCGTGATCGAGGAGACGATACCGCTATTCATTCCCGCCCGTCGGCAGGTCTACCTCAAGCGCGTTGACTTCCCGAAAAAAGAGCGCGAGACGGAAGAAGCAAAAACTCTGAAATGACGTAAAACTCCCCCCGTATGCTATATACGGAGGGAGTTTTCAGATTGTCAAAGGATCCCTTTCCCTTTGTCTCCCTCTGACGGAGGGAGAGTCATTCAGCCTATGCACGATTTTGCACACCCCAGCGCCTCCCTTGTGCAAAGGTCAGGCCGCTCGGAGGGGTTGAAACATAGTAATGCTGAGGTGTTCAACTTGCCGCTATTCTGTCAAGATAAAATGCAGACGCCGTAGGGGAGGCGTTTCGC
>CAMEHJ010000195.1 GCA_945917385.1 uncultured bacterium | reverse complement strand
CCATTTCGCAGATCGCGGAACGGGAGAAATCTGCCGGGAAAAGGCCTCATGCGGATTGACAGTATAGAGCGGCAGTGGGATAATATTCGCAGCCGGCTAAAGATTCTTCCGTCGGCTGTGGAGCTTCGTCCCCGCTGCACCTTGCTTCAGGCCATATGGGATCTGGAGCTGACCGACGAGCTGTCGGAGCGAGTGATACGGCGGCTGCACGAAAAATAAAGAACGGAACGAAGCAATGAAAGACATCAACATTCTCATCAAGCCGGCCTCCGGAAGCTGCAATATGCGCTGCGCGTACTGCTTTTACGGCGATGAGCTGAAAAAACGTGAATACAGCGGCCGCGGCATGATGAGCATGGAGACGGCGGAAAACCTGATTTGCAAAGCGCTTGAGTATGCAAGCGGAAACTGCACCTTTGCCTTTCAGGGGGGCGAGCCTACCTTGAGGGGACTGCAGTTTTTCCGTGACTTCGTCGAAACGGTGAAGCGCCATGCCCCCGAAAGGAAGAACATCCACTACGCCATACAGACCAACGGCCTGTTAATTGACGCGCAGTGGGCGGAATTTTTCCGAGAGAACAACTTTCTTGTGGGTCTGTCCCTTGACGGCACCAGCGATACCCATAACCTCAACCGTGTGGACGCGTCGGGCGCAGGGACATATAACCGCGTTCTGCGCGCTGCCCGGCTTTTGGAGCGCAGGGAAGTGCCCTTCAACATTCTCACCGTTGTGACCTCGCGCACGGCGAGGAGCATCGAATCCATATACCGCTCCTATCGGAAGAACCGTCTGCTTTACCAGCAGTATATTCCCTGCCTTGACCCGATTTTTGAACAGCGCGGAAATAACCCCTACTCCCTGACTCCGGAGCTGTTCGGCGACTTTCTTATCCGGCTTTTCGATTTGTGGTATGCGGACAGGATAAAGGGCGAGTTTATCTATATCCATTATTTTGAAAGCCTTGCGGGTCAGCTTCTGGGATATCCGCCCAATAGCTGCGGCATGATGGGGGTATGCTCGGCGCAGAATGTCGTGGAGGCCGACGGCACGGTCTATCCCTGCGATTTCTACGCTCTGGACGAATATTTACTGGGAAATATCAATACCGACAGCTTTGAAGAGCTGGATAAGCGGCGGCAGCCTTTTCTTCAGGCGTCGCTGCGGGGACTGGAAAAATGCCGGAGCTGCCGGTACGGCTTTTTGTGCCACGGCGGCTGCCGCAGGGACAGACAAGGCAGGAATGACATTGAGGAAAACTATTTCTGCGCCGGATATATGAAGTTTTTTGACCACGCGCTGCCAATGCTGGTGCGGCTGCTTCGCGCCAACGGACATCCGATTTGAGCGAAAAGGAACGGCCTGCAGTTCCTTTTTGCTGAGGCTGCCCACCTCCCTCTGACGAGGGAGGTGGGCAGCTGACTGAGAGGGTCTTGACAGTCAAAAAAACCAATAAAAACGCCCGAAGGAATTGTACTTCGGGCGCTGATGTTATATTGGTTTGCAAACGGCTATATCAGGTGCCGGGCTTGCCGAGCATGCGGAACATATTCTTCTTGTACGCCTCGACGCCGGGCTGGTCGAAGGGGTTGACGCCGGACATATATCCGGAAATGGCGCAGGCGACCTCAAAGAACGCGACGAGCGAGGCGAAGCCCTCCTCGTTTCTCATGGGCACTTCGATGACCATGTTGGGCACGCCTCCGCCGACGTGGGCGTCCTTGACGGCGTCTGCCGCGATGTGGCAGATCTCCGCGATATCGCGTCCCGCGATGTAGTTAAGCCCGTCGGTGTTGTCCTCCTCGTAGGGGAAGGAGTAGGTGCGGCGGCTGTGGCGGAAGCGGACGACCGTCTCCATAAGCTCGCGCGGGCCGGACTGGATGTACTGACCCATGGAGTGCAGATCGGCGGTAAACTCAACGGAAGCGGGGAAGATTCCCTTGCCGTCCTTGCCCTCGCTCTCGCCGTAGAGCTGTTTCCACCACTCCGCCATGAACCTGAAGCTCGGCTCGTAGCAGGCGAGAATTTCAATGTCGTAGCCCTTTGCATAGAGATGCTGACGGGCGGCGGCGTACTTCCACGCGGGGTTTTCGGGCGACTGGAGGGAGAGCGCCTTGAACTCGCCGATAGCGGCATCTATGACGCGGCGCACGTCAATGCCCGCGACCGCCATCGGCAGCAGACCGACTGCGGACAGAACGCTGAATCTGCCGCCCACGTCGTCGGGAACGACGAAGGTGGTCCAGCCGTTACGGTCGGCAAGGGACTTGAGCGCGCCCTTGTGAGCGTCGGTTGTAGCGAAGATATGCTCGCCCGCCTTGTCGCCGTACTTCTTTTCAAGCAGCTCCCGGAAGATACGGAAGGAGACAGCGGGTTCGAGGGTGGTTCCGGACTTGGAGATAACGTTCACGTCGAAGTCCATGCCCTCAAGCGTGTCGAGCGTATCGCAGAGCGTATCCGCCGACAGCATATTGCCGACGAAGAAAATACGCGGGTCGCCGGGGCCGGGAACGGGCTTGAGCAGCTCGATAGCGCCGCGAGCGCCGAGATAGGAGCCGCCGATACCGACGACGACGAGAGCCTGAGAGCGGCTGCGGATCTTGTCCGCGACGGCGATTATTTCGTCAAGCTCGGTGTCCTTGATGCGCTGGGGCAGCTCAAGCCAGCCGGTGAACTCCGCGCCGAGACCGCTTTTGTCGATGAGCTTCTGGTGTGCAAGACCTGCGAGGGCATAATCGGGGCCGGCGGAGGTAAAGAAATTAGCCGCGCCGGATAAATCAACTTTTACCATATTTGCCTCCTGCAATTTTTTTATCTGAATCTGACAAATTTATTATACTCCCGATTCAAAAAAATTCAATATATTTATATATTTATAGCTGCATTTGCTTTTGAAGCTCGCGGCGCAGTCTGTCTATTATGCGCTTTTCGAGACGGCTGATGTAGCTCTGCGAAATGCCGAGGATTCCCGCAACCTCCTTCTGCGTGTATTCCCTGTTGCCGACAAGTCCGAAGCGCATTGTGATTATCTCCTGTTCCCGCTCGCTGAGCGTACTCACCGCCTGCATCAGCATGGCCTTCTCCGCGTCATCCTCAAGCGGACGGCATACCTCGTCGCAGTCCGTGCCGAGAATGTCCGACAGCAGCAGCTCGTTGCCGTCCCAGTCCATGTTCAGCGGCTCATCGAAGCTTATCTCGGTGCGCTGAGAGCCTATTTTGCGCAGGTACATCAGTATCTCGTTTTCGATACAGCGCGAGGCGTAGGTGGCAAGCTTGATGTTCTTGCCGGAGTTAAAGGTGTTCACCGCCTTGATAAGCCCTATCGTGCCTCTCGAGATCAGGTCCTCGATGTTGATCCCCGTGTTTTCAAAGCGCTTGCATAT
>CAMEHJ010000194.1 GCA_945917385.1 uncultured bacterium | reverse complement strand
CGGTTTTCTTCTCCGCGGTTTTCTTCTCCGCGGTTTTCTTCTCCGCGGTTTTCTTTGCCGTCGTTTTCTTCGCCGTGGTTTTCTTTTCGGCGGTCTTTTTTGCCTCGGCTTTCTCGGCGGTCTTTGCTGCTTTCTCCGCGGCGGCCGCGGCCTTTTCCTCCGGCGTTTTCTTCTTGTAGACGCGCTTATCCTCCGGCACGAAATTCGTACATTCCTCGTTTATGCAGTAGGACTTGAGCGGGCCGCGTCCGCTGTGCTTGAACATGGTCTTGCCGCAGGCGGGGCAGAAATCCTTTGTCGGCACGTCCCATGGGATGAAGCCGCAGTCCGTTCCGCGCTCGCAGGCGTAGAACACATAGCCCTTTTTGGAGGTACGCTTGAGTATCTTGCCGCCGCACTTGGGGCACTTGCCCGGCATCTCGATGACAAGCGGCTTTGTAAATGTACATTCGGGAAAGCCGGGGCAGGCGAGGAAGTACCCGAAACGCCCCTTCTTCACTACCATCTGCTTTCCGCACACGTCGCAGAATTCGTCGCTCAGCACGTCCGGCACCTTGATCTTCACTCCGTCCAGCGCCGTCTCCGCCGCGGCCATTTCCGCGCTGAAGCCGCCGTAGAACTCCTTGAGCACATCACGCCAGTATGCCTTGCCGTTTTCTATCTCGTCAAGCTCGCTCTCCATGTGGTTTGTGAACTTGAGGTCAACAATGTCGGCAAAATGCTCCTTCATAAGCCCTGTCACGACCTTGCCGAGCGGGGTCGGCTTGAGGTACTTGCCCTCTTTGATAACATAGTCGTGTGAGGTTATCGTGGTTATTGTGGGCGCGTAGGTGGACGGTCTGCCGATTCCCTTTTCCTCCATCGCGCGGATAAGCGTTGCCTCGGTGTATCTCGCGGGAGGCTGGGTAAACTGCTGGTCGGCAAGTGTCTTTTCGAGGTACAGGGTCTGCCCCTCGGCAAGACTCGGCAGCGGATTTTCTATCTCGCTGCTCTCCTCGTCCTTTGCCTCCTCGTAGACGGCGGTATAGCCCTTGAATTTAAGCTCGGAATAATTCGCCTTGAAAATATAGCCCGCGGAGCTTACGTCAACGGAGACGTTGTCATACACGGCGTTTGCCATCTGGCAGGCGGTAAAGCGTCCCCAAATCAGGCGGTAAAGCCTGTACTGCTCCTGCGTGAGGTCCTTTCTGACGACCTCCGGCGAGAGGAAAACGTCCGTCGGGCGGATAGCCTCATGCGCGTCCTGCGCGCCGGACTTGGTCTTGAAGCGGCGGGGCTGACCGGGGTAGAACTCCGCGCCGTAGCGCTCGGTAATAAAATCTCTCGCGGCGTTCAGCGCCTCATCAGACAGTCGCTGAGAGTCGGTACGCATATAGGTGATAAGACCGATGGAGCCGTGCCCCGTGATTTCAACGCCCTCATAGAGCTGCTGCGCGATGGACATCGTGCGTCGCGGCGTCATGCCGAGGCGGCGGGACGCCTCCTGCTGGAGGGTGGAGGTGATGAACGGGGGTGCGGGCGACTTCTGCTTTTCACCGCGCTTCACAGCGGAGACGGTGAAGGGCGAGTTCTTAACAGCGGCGATAACGGCATCGGTCTGTTCCTTATTTTTAAGCTCCTGCTTTTTCTCCGTGGTGCCGTAAAAGCGCGCCGTGAATGAGCCGCTGCCCTCTCCGCTGTTGAGAAGCGCGTCAAGCAGCCAGTATTCCTCGCTCACAAAACTCTCTATCTCTTCTTCCTTGTCAACAACCATCCTCGTGGCGACGGACTGGACGCGCCCGGCGGAAAGTCCGGTTTTTATCTTGCGCCACAGAAGCGGCGAGAGCTGATACCCGACGATCCTGTCCAGAATACGCCGCGCCTGCTGTGCGTCAACAAGGTCCTGGTCGATGCTGCGCGGCTGCTGAATACTGCTTGTTACGACCTTTTTTGTGATTTCATTGAAGGTCACGCGCTTTGCCTTGCTGTCGTCCAGCTCAAGCAGCTCTTTAAGATGCCACGAGATAGCCTCTCCCTCGCGGTCAGGGTCGGTCGCAAGGTAGACGGTGGAGGCGCTTTTCGCGTCCTTTTTAAGCTGTGAGATCAGCTCTGACTTGTCGCGCACGGAGATATACTGCGGCTCGAAGCCGTTTTCGATATCAACGCCGAGCTTGCTTTTCGGCAGGTCTCTCAGGTGGCCCATTGACGCCGTCACCTTATAGTCCGTGCCGAGATACTTTTCAATCGTCTTTGCCTTTGCGGGAGATTCCACTATTACCAGGTTTTTCGCTTTTGCCATGGGTATCCTCTTTCCTTGTTTCAGCGTATGTTGAGTGTCACGCGCCTGCCGGGCGCGCGCTTGATATATCCTTTGATTTCAAGAATCGTGAGCTGGGAAAGCACCTTTCCCGCTCCCAATCCGGTGCTCTCGATTATATCATCTATATGACTTCCGTCCCTGTCGATTGCCGTCACTATGCAAAGCTGTTCATCACTCAGCTCCGAAAGCTGCTTTTTCAGGTCGGTATTGCCCTTGTCTCCGGCTTTGTCTTTATCTTTATAGGCTTTATTCTTTTTGCTGTCAATTTCTTTTTTCTCTTTCGACTTTTCGATCTTCGCCGTTTCTTCCTCCGGGCAGGGCTGCGACACGGCGTTTCTGACCTTGCCGGGGAACATCGGCTCAAGCTCCTCCAGCACGTCCCAGCCGCAGACCACCGCGGCGGCGCCCGCTTTGATAAGCTCGATGGTGCCGACGCTGTTTGCGCTGTCGGCGTTGCCGGGTACGGCGAACACCTCGCGCCCCTGTTCCTGCGCCTGCGCTGCGAAAAGGAGCGTCTTACTGTCCTTCGGCGCTTCGACGACGACAACGCCCGCCGACAGTCCCGAGGCGATCCTGTTTCTCGCCCGGAAAAAGCTCTTCATCTGCTTTGTGCCCGGCGCGTACTCGCTGACGACGGCGCCGCTGTGCGCGATATCCTCACAGAGCCTATGGCGGCAGTCCTCATGCGCCGTACCGAGAACCGCGATACATTTTCCGCCCGCCAAAAGGCAGCCCCGCGCGGCATACTCGTCTATCCCCACGGTGAGCAGGGATATGACCGCGCCGCCGCATTTGGATATCTCGTATGCCATGCTCTTTCCCATCTTGAGTCCGTAGGGGCTTGCCTGTCTTGTGCCGATAACGGCAACCGCCGGCTCCGTATCCACATTCGGCAGTCTGCCTTTGACGTACAGCACCGTCGGCGGGTCGGGGATATTTCTCAGTCTGGCAGGGTAGCGCGAGTCATTAAGCGCGATAATGTCTATGCCCTGCTCGTCGCAGGCGGCAAGGATTTTGTCAACTCGGCTCATGTCGCGCTGTTCAAGCTGCTTTGCGTCGCTGTCGGATATCCCCGGAATACGGGCATACCCGCCCTCCCGCGCGACAAACCC
>CAMEHJ010000193.1 GCA_945917385.1 uncultured bacterium | reverse complement strand
TGCATTCTCCATTTCCTCGGAGAGTATGGTTTTCACTCTCTCAGCCTCCGCTTCGGGACACTCGACAATCAGTTCGTCGTGCACCTGAAGGATGAGCTTTGCGCTAAGTCCTTCCTTTGCAAGATGCGCATGGACGTTCACCATGGCGATCTTGATAATATCCGCCGCCGTCCCCTGCACCGGCATATTCAGCGCCACCCTCTCTCCGAAGGAGCGCATATTGAAGTTTGCGCTTTTAAGCTCCGGCAGGTATCTGCGTCTGCCGTAGAGCGTATCGACATAGCCGTCCTTCTTCGCCTTCTCAACGATTGCGGACATATAATCGCGCACGCCGTGGTATTTTTCGAGGTATGCGTCGATATATGCCTTGGCTTCGTTTGGATACACGCCGATGTCCTGAGACAGAGAGAACGCGGAAATGCCGTACACGATGCCGAAGTTTACGGCCTTTGCCCTGCTTCGCAGAAGCGGCGTTACCTCATCGACAGGGACGTTGAACACATTGGATGCCGTGACCGTGTGGATATCCTCGCCGCAGCGAAACGCGTTTTGCATCGCTTCGTCGCCTGAGATGTGCGCAAGCAGTCTCAGCTCAATCTGGCTGTAGTCCGCATCGACAAGAACCTTCCCCGGCGCGGCGACAAACATATTCCTTATCTGCGCGCCAAGCTTTTTGCGTATGGGAATGTTCTGCAAATTCGGCTCGGTCGATGAAAGTCTGCCGGTAGCGGTGACGGTCATCTGAAAGTTTGTGTGAATCCTGCCGTCGGCGTCGTCAATCACTTTCAACAGCCCGTCAGCGTAGGTGGATTTAAGCTTTGTGAGCATACGGTAGTCAAGCACCTCGTCAACGATCGGATGCTTACCGCGAAGCTTTTCAAGCGTGTCCGCATTTGTGCTCCAGCCGGTCTTGGTTTTCTTCCCGGAGGGCAGCATCAGCTCTTCAAACAAAACATCCCCAAGCTGTTTCGGGGAGTTTATGTTAAACTCCCTGCCCGCGTGCGCCCAGATACTGCTCTGAAGCTCGGCAATGCCCGCGTTCAGGCTCTCACCGAACTCGTACAGCGCCTTGCGGTCAACGAAGAAGCCCTCCTTCTCCATGTGAGCCAGAACCTCGCACAGAGGAAGCTCCGCCGAGTAATAGAGCTTGTCCATTTCAAGCTCCTCAAGCTTTGCTTTCAGCACGGGGTTCAGCCTGTAAACCGCCTCCGCGCCGCGCATCTCCTCTCCGAGATAGCGCACGGAAATTCTCTCAAGAGCATAGTCGCTCTCGGTCGCTTCGAGCAAGTATGCCGCAAGAGCTGTGTCAAACACAAAGCCTCGGAGCGAAAGCCCCTCGTTGAGCAGCAGACCCATCAAATCCTTTACATTGTGCCCCGCCTTCTTTACCTCCGGCGAGAACAGCTTTTTAAGCAGAGCATTGTAGCTGTCTCCGCAGGCGTTCCAATCGGCCTCGTACACCTTTTTCCCGTCGCATAGCTCTATTTTATCAAGCGAGCCCACAGCCGTCACCGCAACGACCTCACCGCCGAGGGACTCGGCAAGCGCTCTTGCGCCGTTTTCATCGAGTACAACACGTTCAAGTGCGTTTTCCTGCGTTTCGGGTTTATCGGAAGACGGAGTAAGTCCCCATTTTTCTATGAATTTATTGAAGCCGAGGCGCTTAAAAACATCGTACAGCGCATCCGTATAGTCGCTATGCCAGAGGTTGTCCGAAGGCTTAAAGTCGAGAGGGATATCGCGCATTATGGTCGCAAGCCAGTAGGAGCTTCGCGCGCTCTCCTCGCCCTCGCGCAGCTTTTTCCTGACGCCCTCCTTGATATCCATGCTGTCAAGCTTTGCGTAGATATCGTCAATGCTCCCGTAGCGTCTGACGATGTCCATGGCGGTCTTTTCCCCCACGCCGGGAACGCCCGGAATGTTGTCGGAGGTATCGCCCATCAGCGCCTTGAGGTCAACCATCAGCTCCGGCGCAAAGCCGTATTCTTCCCGAAACCTTTCCGGGGTGTACAAAACCGTGTCGGTCTGACCCATGCGTGTCTTGACGTTGCAGACGACGGTTTTTTCGGTAATAAGCTGAAGGCTGTCCTTATCGCCGGTCACGATCACGCAGTCCCAGCCCTCTTTTTCGCATTTTGCCGCGACGGTACCGAGTATGTCGTCAGCCTCATAGCCCTCAAGCTCATAGCGCTTGATGCCCATCGCGTCAAGCGTCTCCTTGAGAAGCGGCATCTGAACGGCAAGCTCCTCCGGCATACCCTTGCGCTGTGCCTTGTATTCGGCATATGCCTTGTGTCTGAACGTCGGCGCCTTGAGGTCAAAAGCGACGCACACGGCGTCCGGGTGCTGCTCGTCAAGCAGCTTCTGCAAAATGGCGACGAAGCCGTAAACGGCGTTGGTCGGCGTTCCGTCCGGTGCATTGAGCGCACGGATACCGTAGAATGCGCGGTTGACTATACTGTTGCCGTCAAGAATCATCAGTTTCATTATAAATAATCCTCCAAATCGGGAATCATTTCTCCCCGCGAAGCCTTATTATCTCGTCACGAAGCTCGGCGGCGATCTCGTATTCAAGCATCTTTGCCGCCTTCTTCATCTTGTCCTCAAGCTGCGCGATAAGCTCTCTGCGCTCGCGCTCGGTCATTTTCACGCCGCCCTTTTTCGTAACCGTCGTCGTGTCGGCGGAAATCTCGATAAGGTCGCGCACGCTCTTTGTGACGGTTTTCGGCGTAATGCCGTGCGCCTTGTTATAGGCCATCTGCTTTTCCCGCCTGCGGTTCGTCTCGTCGATGCAGGCGCGCATTGACGGCGTAATTGTGTCCGCGTACATGATGACAAAGCTTTCCGCGTTTCTCGCTGCGCGCCCGACCGTCTGAATAAGGCTCGTCTCGCTTCTGAGAAAGCCCTCCTTGTCAGCGTCCAGTATGGCGACCAGCCCGACCTCCGGGATATCCAGACCCTCACGCAAAAGGTTAATACCGACAAGCACGTCAAACTCTCCGAGACGGAGATCGCGTATGATCTCCATTCTCTCAATCGTCCCGACGTCGTGGTGCATATAGCGGCAGCGTATGCCCGCACCGGTCAGGTAGTCCGAGAGGTCCTCTGCCATTCTCTTCGTGAGGGTCGTCACAAGAGAACGCTGGCCGCGCTTTATTTTTTCGTTTATCTCGCCTATCAGGTCGTCTATCTGGTTTTCGACAGGGCGCACAAAAATCTCCGGGTCCAGAAGTCCGGTCGGTCTGATGATCTGCTCGGCGATCTGGCCGGCACGCTCGCGCTCGTATTCGCCGGGGGTCGCGGAGACGTAAACACGCTGATGTATCCTGTCCGTAAACTCCTCAAACTTGAGCGGCCTGTTGTCAAAGGCGGAGGGCAGACGGAAGCCGTAGTCAACCAGCGATTCCTTTCT
>CAMEHJ010000192.1 GCA_945917385.1 uncultured bacterium | reverse complement strand
CGGCGCAGAACCACTACAACTGCCCCATCGTAGTCTCGTACGCCGAGAATCTGAAAAATAACGTTGAGGCGGTCGCGGATGGTAAGGTGCGCTATATTCGCCCCTTCATCGCCTTTACGGATGAAAAAACTGCCGCCGACCGATTGGTTCGCCTGTGCCGCGAAGAATGGGATATCGACGAGCAGAGCGTCAGGCGCGCGGTTCATGCCGCATGGGAGGAGCAGCGCAGGGCGAAGGAGGACATCCGAAGAAAAGGCGCCGAGCTGCTTCAAAAAATGGAGAAGGAAAACGGGACGGGCATTGTGCTGGCAGGCAGACCGTACCACATCGACCCGGAAATCAACCACGGCATCCCGGAGCTTATCGCCTCCTACGGCCTGTATGTTTTCACGGAGGACAGCCTGCCGCTCGAAGAAAATCCCGACAGACCCCTGCGCGTGCTGGATCAGTGGGTCTACCATTCCAGACTGTACAATGCCGCGGATTATGTCTGCGGGAGGGATGACCTTGAGCTTGTGCAGCTCAATTCCTTCGGCTGCGGTCTTGACGCCGTTACCACGGATCAGGTGTGCGAGATACTCGAAAAATCCGGGAAGCTGTACACCGTTTTGAAGATCGACGAGGTCAACAATCTGGGCGCCGTGCGTATTCGTATCCGCAGTTTGCTTGCGGCGATGAGGATGCGGCAGGAGCAGCATATCGTTTCACACCCGAATACCGGCGCGTACCGGCGCGCGGAGTTTACGAGGCAGATGTTCCGCGACGGCTTTACCATCATAGCGCCGCAGATGAGCCCCATCCATTTTGACATTTTGGAGCCGGTGTTCAGAAAGTACGGCTTCAATCTGGAGATTCTCAGCAACGACAACCGCACCGCCATTGACACGGGACTGAGATTTGTCAACAACGACGCCTGCTTCCCCTCCATCACGGTGGTGGGGCAGCTTATGGAGGCGGTGCTGTCCGGGCGGTATGACACGGATCGCCTTGCCGTCATCATGACCCAGACCGGCGGCTGCTGCCGGGCGAGCAACTATGTGGGCTTTATCCGGCGTGCGCTGGAAAAGGCGGGTCTGTCCCACATTCCGGTTATCTCGCTGAGCGTGCAGGGGCTTGAGAAAAACAGCGGCTTTCGCCTGCCGCCGCGGCTTATTCTGAAGGCGATGCAGGGAGTGGTGTACGGCGACTTGTTCATGCGCTGCCTGTATCGGGTAAGGCCCTATGAAATAACGCCCGGCGATGCAAACGCACTGCACCGGCACTGGCAGGAAATCGCGGTGGACAGTCTCGTCAACCCCAAAAGCAAGTGGTCGTACAGGAAGGTCTGTCAGGGAATCGTAGAGGCCTTCGACAGTCTGCCCATTCATGAAGACCTGCGCAAGCCCCGCGTCGGGATCGTGGGCGAGATACTGGTCAAGTATATGCCTCTTGCCAACAACCATCTCGTTGAGCTTTTGGAGCGTGAGGGTGCGGAAGCGACGGTTCCCGACCTGATGGACTTTCTGAACTACTCTCTGTATAATACCACCTATAAAAAGGAATTTCTGGGCATTAAGTCCGATGCCGTGTCCAGACTTGGCATCCGGCTCATATGGCAGCTCAGAAAGCACGCAGTGACCGCGCTTGAGAAAAGCCGGCGGTTTGAAGCGCCTATGCCGATTAAAGCAGTGGCGGAGCTTGCAAGGCCGTTTCTGTCCATCGGCAATCAGTACGGTGAGGGCTGGTTTTTGACCGGTGAGATGGCGGAGCTGATCACAAGCGGTATTCCGAACATTGTCTGCATCCAGCCCTTTGCCTGCCTTCCCAATCATGTGGTTGGCAAGGGCGTGATAAAGGCACTGAAGAAAGCCTACCCGGAGGCCAATATCATCGCCGTGGACTATGACCCCGGTGCATCAGAAGTAAACCAGCTCAACCGCATCAAGCTGATGCTGTCCGCGGCGCAGAAAAAGCTTGCCGAGGAGACGGCCGCGGTAACGGTGTAAGCGGATACCCGCCCGGCTCGTCAGAAGTCCCGGTCTATCCCGAAAATGACGGGATGCCTTCTCCGCTTTCCGAAAACATCTCCGCAAGGAACGGCCTGTGTGCCGTTCCTTTTTATACCCCAACATGGTTTACATAATACTGATATTTGCTCTCACGGAGGGAGAGCCAGGAGGGGAACTCGTCATTTTCAGGAAAAACAGCATTCTCTGACAAGCAGGGGCGGACAAAGTCTGCTTTTATCGGAAAACAGTATTATAATTGCAAGCGGGCGGGAATATGATATAATGTAGAAAATACGAATAATTACAGGAGGTCATTATGTCACAGCCCATTCCCGAAAGAAAGGACATCCCCGAAGAGTACAAGTGGGATTTAAGCGAACTATTTGAAAGCGACGATGAGTGGCTCGGAGAGTATGAGGCGCTCTGCGAGCTTGAGGAAAGGTACGCGGAGATGCGCGGCAGGCTCGGCGAGAGCGCGCAGACGCTGCTTGAATTTTACCGTCTTGAGGATGAGGCGGAGGTGCGTCTCGGTAAGCTTCTGGGCTACGCAAGCTGCAAGGGCGACCAGGACACCTCGGACAATTTCTATCAGGATATGCGCAGCAAGGCGATGAGCCGCTATGTTGCAATTTCCGGCGCGTCATCGTTCTCGACGCCGGAGATACTCGCCATCCCCGATGCGGTGCTCGACGGCTTTTTTGAGGAGTGCCGTGAGCTTGAGACTTACCGCCGCCCCATCGAGCGCATCCGGCGCCGTGCCGCGCACATTCTCTCTCCCGCCGAGGAAAAACTGCTCGCCGCCGCCGGTGAAATGGCGGACGCGCCCGACAACATCTGCGGCGTTTTCAGAAACGCGGACCTCACCTTCCCAAGCGTCTCCGACAGCGAGGGCAATCCGCACCCGCTGTCCGCCGCGACCTTCGTCCCCCTGCTTGAAAGCGGGGACAGGGAGTTGAGAAGGAACGCCTTTACCGCGTATTACTCGCGTCTCAACGAGTTCAAAAACACCTTTGCCGCCGCCTTTGACGCGCAGTTTCGGCAGCTCAGGTTCTTCTCCGAGGCGAGGAAGTACCCCTCCACGCTGTCCGCCGCGCTCGACAGGACGGAGGTTCCGGAGAGCGTGTACATGAATCTCATCGACGCCGTTCACGCCAACATGGACAAGATGTACCGCTATGTCGCCGTGCGCAAAAAGCTTTTGGGCGTTGACGAGCTTCATATGTACGACGTGTACACCCCCATTGTGCCGGACGCGGCGGTGAAGATAAGCTTCGAGGACGCAAAGGAAACCGTGCTCGACGCGCTCAAGGTGCTGGGGGAGGATTATGTCGCGCTTCTCAGAAAGGGCTTTGACAGCCGCTGGATAGACGTGTACGAAAACCGCGGCAAGCGAAGCGGCGCATGCTCCGCCGGCAATTCCCGCCCGCACCC
>CAMEHJ010000191.1 GCA_945917385.1 uncultured bacterium | reverse complement strand
CACGAACTATATGCTTGACAGGATGCAGTCCGAGGGGCTTGATTACGCGGACGCGCTTAAAGAGGCGCAGGCGCTCGGCTATGCCGAGGCCGACCCCACGGCGGACGTCACGGGTCTTGACGCGCTGAGAAAGATAATGCTCGGCTGCGCGGTGGCGTATGACCAGCTTCCCGACGAGGGACTGCTGAATGAGGGCATTGACAGTCTCAAGGCCTCGGATGTGGAGCATTTCAAGGCGCTGGGGCTTACCTGCCGCCTGCTTGCAAAGGGCGGCATGAGCGAGAGCGGCAGAGTTTACGCCTATGTCCAGCCGGTGCTTTTCGAGGCTGATGCGCCGGAGTGCGCCGTGAAGAAGAACTTCAACATGGCAAAGTATATCGGCAAGAACAGCGGTCAGATAGTCCTCATGGGTCAGGGCGCGGGGCGCTACCCCACGGCGTCCGCGGTTGTGCGCGACCTTGAGTGTGTTGCCGTCGGTCAGCGCGAGATGCTGAAAGCGCCCTGCCGCCGTGTCGAGGCCGACAACGCCGGCAGCGTGTGCAGGTACTATGTCCGCCTGCCGAAGGCGAACGCGGAGCTTCTCAGGGCCGAGCGGGTCGAGGACTGCGGAGATAACGCTGTCGTGTTTACAGCTCCCATGAGCGTAAAAGAGATGCACGAAACCGCGCTTTCTCTGCGCAAGGGCGGGGCCGAGGTTTTCTTCGCGGAGATATAAAAGGAAAAGGAAAAGAGAGAAATGCTTAAAGCCACTAAGTTCGGCGGCTCCTCGGTTGCGGGCGCCGACCAGTTCAGAAAGATAAAGGCCATAATCGGCAGCGACGAATCCCGCCGCATCGTAATTTCCTCCGCCGCCGGAAAGCGGGATAAGGGCGACCATAAGCTCACCGACCTTCTGTACCTCTGCCACGCACATCTGACCTACGGCGTCGGCTGCGATGACATCATGGACACCATCGAGGGACGCTTTCGCGATATACGCGACGAGCTGGGTCTGAAATACGACGTCGAAAAGGATTTCGAGGCGCTGCGCTCGCACCTCAGCCGCGACATGAGCGCGGACGAGCTTGTCTCCCGCGGCGAGTATTTCACCTCCAGACTCCTTGCCGAGTATCTCGGCTTTGCGTTTGTGGACGCGTTTGACTGCATCTTCTTCGGCTTCGACGGGCAGATAGATACCGAGCGTACCTACCCCGCCATCAGACAGGCGCTTGAAAAGCACGGCAGAGTGCTGATCCCCGGTTTCTACGGCCGCTCGCCCACCGGCAAGATAAAGGTCATGACGCGCGGCGGCAGCGATATCACGGGCGCGCTCGCGGCGGCGGCGGTAAACGCCGATGTGTACGAAAACTGGACGGACGTCTCAGGCATACTCATGGCGGACCCCAAGATCGTAAAGAACCCCAAGCCCATCCCCGCCATAACCTACGGCGAGCTTCGCGAGATGGCGTTCATGGGCGCCTCCGTACTGCATGAGGAGTCAATCCTCCCCGTGAGAGAGAAGGGGATACCCCTCAATATCCGCAATACGAACTGCCCGGAAAACCCCGGCACCATGATAGTTGATAAGGTGCCGAAATCCGAGGACACGGACGAGCGCTTCATCACCGGCATCGCCGGCAGGCGCAACTTCAGCATCCTCACCGTGCGCAAGCGCAATATTACCACCACCGAGACCCTGCGCCGCGCGCTTGAGGTGTTCGACCGCTACAAGGTCGCCGTCGAGCATATCACCCTCGGCCTCGACTCCTTTGCGCTGGTCGCCTCCACCACCGCGATGGGCGACGCCGTGTATGATATTATTTCCGACATTCAGAAAACCTGCCGTCCCGACGATGTCCGCGTGCAGGACGATATCGCCCTCATCGCCGCCGTCGGACGCAAGATGAGCTTCCGCCCCGGTGTCTCCGGCCGCCTGTTCAAGGCGCTCGGCGAAAAGGGCATCAGCGTTCGCACCATTGCACAGGGCGCGGATGAGCTGAGTATAATAGTAGGTGTGGAAAACGATAAATTTGAAACCGCGATCCAGGTGCTGTACGACGGTTTTGCGGGCTAATATTTAATTGTAAGGAGAATTTGAAGATGAAAAAATACAATGTAGCGATACTCGGCGCGACCGGCGCCGTCGGTCAGGAAATGCTCAAGGTGCTTGAGGAGTACGATGTTCCCGTTGAGAAGCTGCTCCCCCTCGCCTCGGCAAAGAGCGCGGGCGGCACGGTGCGCTTCAAGGGTCAGGACGTTAAAATCGAGGAAGCGACCGAGGACAGCTTCAAGGGCATGGACTTCGTTCTCGGCGCCGTGAAAAACGGTATGTCGAAAAAGTTTGCCCCCGCGATCGTAAAGAGCGGCGCTGTCTACATAGACAACAGCTCCGCCTTCCGCCTCGACCCCGAGGTACCTCTGATAGTCCCCGAAATCAACGGCGAGGACGCTTTCACGAATAAGGGCATCATCGCAAACCCCAACTGCTCCACCATCATTACCTTGATGGCGGTTGCCGGCATCGCGAAGCTCTCCCCCATCAAGAGCATGATCGCCTGCACCTATCAGGCGGTCTCCGGCGCGGGTCAGGCGGGACTTTTGGAGCTTGAGGACCAGATGCGTGCCATCTCCGCCGGCGAGCCGGTCGAGCGCAAGGTCTTTGCCCACCAGATAGCAAACAACGTTATCCCCTTTATCGGAGACGGACTTGATAACCTCTATACCGACGAGGAGATGAAGATGCAGAACGAGGGCCGCCGCATCCTCCATCTGCCGGAGCTGAACGTCACCTGCACCTGCGTGCGCGTGCCCGTCATGCGCTCGCACTCCATCGCCGTCACCCTGCGCACCGAGCGCAAGGTATCCGTCGAGGAGGCGAAGGAGGCTGTGCGCGCTTTCAAGGGCGTGCGGCTCATCGAGGACTATGAGGGGCGCTGCTACCCCACCCCGCTTGATACCAGCAATCAGGACCTTGTCTGGGTCGGCAGAATCCGCGAGGACCTCACGGACGAAAACGGCCTCACCCTCTGGTGCTGCGGCGACCAGATACGCAAGGGCGCTGCAAGCAACGCCGTCCAGATCCTCAGAAGAATGATAGAGGAATAATACAAATCAGTCATCCCCGCCGTCATTTGACGGCGAGGATGTTTTTAAATATCAGTCTTTTTTATTCCGCGTTCGCGCACGTTTGCGATATGCCTGAACATTGCGCCGGCGGCCGCGTCCGCGTTTTTCTCACGAATCGCACAGAGAATTTCCTCGTGTGAAATAAGCGCCTGACGCACATTTTCCTCCGTATCCACACCGAAAGCCGTGAAAACGCCGCTTGCGAACACCGACGAGGACATTTCCGTTATTCTTTTGAACAGCTCGTTATGCGTCGCCTCGGCAACCGTAATGTGGAAAGCGTGTCAAAATACGTAAGCTTTGACAAATCACGGGTATTTT
>CAMEHJ010000190.1 GCA_945917385.1 uncultured bacterium | reverse complement strand
TTTTGACATCATAGGTCCCATCATGGTTGGCCCGTCAAGCTCTCACACCGCGGGCGCGGTGCGCATCGGGCTTGTCGCAAGAAAGCTTCTCGGCGCAGCCCCCGTTAAGGCGGAGCTTTATCTTCACGGCTCCTTCGCCGCCACCGGCCGCGGCCATGGCACCGATATGGCGCTCATCGCGGGTCTGCTCGGATACGAGCCGGACGACCCCCGTATCCCCGACAGCTTCAACTGCGCCAAAGCAGAGGGGCTTGACTTCACTTTCTCCACAATACAGCTTCGGGACGCGCACCCGAACAGTGTGCTTATAAAGGTCTGGGATAAGGACGGACGCTGTTCGCAGGTTGTCGGCGCGTCCATCGGCGGCGGACGCATCGAAATTCGCGAGCTTGCGGGAATGAAGCTCTCATTCTCGGCGGAGGTGCCGACGATTATTGTCCGCAACCATGACAATCCCGGCAGTGTAGCGGATGTTTCGTATATGCTCTCGCGTCTTAACATCAATATTGCGACATTCCAGGTCACCCGCAATTCCCGCGGCGGCGAAGCGATGATGGTCATTGAATGTGACGCGCCCGTTGAGCAGGCTCTTATCGAACGCATAAAGTCCATGCCCGGCATAATTGATGTCGTCGGCATTAATCCCTGATGTACGGGAAAGGAGACAGGACATGACTTTTGATTCCGTTGTAAGCCTTATCGGAGAAGCCGAAAAAACCGGGCTTCCGCTTTGGGAATGTATAATGAGGTATTCCGCCGACGAAACAGGTGCGGACGTCGAGCAGGTTTTCGATGAGATGCGCAGGCGGCTTGAGGCTATGCGCAGCGCCGACGCTTCATATGATGCAAACCAGCTTTCCAAAAGCCGCCTTGTCGGCGGCGCCGCAGAGAAGATGCGTATTCAGTACGAGTCAGGCAAGTCCATATGCGGCGACTTTATAGGCCGTATCCTTGCGGGCGCTTTGAGAATGGGCGAATGCAACGCCTGTATGCACAGGATAGTCGCCGCCCCTACCGCCGGCTCCTGCGGCGTTATCCCGGCGGTACTGCTCCCCTACGCCGAAAAATACAAGGTCTCCGATGACGAGCTTGTGAAGGCACTGTTTATTACGGCGGGCTTCGGAGCCGTTCTTGCTTCCCGCGCGTCCATCTCCGGCGCGGAGGCCGGCTGTCAGGCCGAGGTCGGAAGCGCGTCGGCAATGGCTGCGGCGGCGCTTGTATATCTCCACGGCGGCACAAACGAGCAAATGTCCTCCGCCGTCGCAATCGCGCTGAAAAACCTCATGGGTCTTGCCTGCGACCCCGTCGCGGGGCTCGTCGAGGTCCCGTGCGTGAAGCGCAACGCCATCGGCGCAATGAACGCCGTCACAGCGGCGGAGCTTGCTCTCGCGGGTATTACCTCCGCCATCCCCGTTGATGAGGTTATCGACGCCATGCGAGAGGTCGGAGACATGATGCCGAACGCCCTCAAGGAGACCGGCATGGGCGGTGTCGCCGCGTCAAAGACGGGCCGTGAATTCAAGAAGAATTTCTTCAAGTGATCCCATGAATGAACGTACAGTCATAAAGCGCGTCGGCTGGATAGACGCCGTGCGGTATATTGCCATATTCCACGTGGTGTTCATCCATACCCTCGATATGTTCTGGCCGGAGCTTCTCAATTACTGGGTCACTCCGCCGACTTTCTATCTGCCCTTTCTGTTTAACGCCAAGGCCGCGGTTTTACTGTTCTGCGTCCTGCTCGGTTTCTTCGCCGCAAAGCCACGAGAGTTTGAGCTTCGCAGCTTTGGGAGATATGCACTGAAGCGCTATGTGCAGTTTTCTTTTTTCCTGCTTTTGTCGGGTGTCGTCTATACACTCGGCTCATACTGCGCGACATGGGTGTTCCACTCGCCGGATGAATTTGCTTTCCGCGTTATCTGCGACGGCTTTCAGTACAATCTTATCTATGTTCTCCGGGACGCATTTCTGTTCGAGGCAAACTACAATCCCACAATGTGGTCGATGCAGCAGTTTTTTATCGCAAGTATACTCTGCTATCTTCTCGGCTGCGGCTTATATAAGCTGAAACCGCTTACGGCTGCATTCATCACCGCAGGTATTGCGGCGCTTCTCCTGCTGACGGGCAGCGAGTATTTAAGCTGGGTCGCCTTCTGTGTCATGGGCGTCTTTGTACGGCTGTTTGTTGAAAACATTGACCGCTTTGGTTTTTTGGAAAATCGCGGAGTGCGCATAGGCTTGTTTTTGCTTTCGTGGTTTCTGTTCAAGTTCCCGATGCCTGAGTGTACGCTTGTTTTCTTCATGATGGCGCTCGGCTCTGTTTTGCTTCTTGCGGTGTGTTTCTCTGCGCCCTCCGTCCACAGGCTTTTGGACAGGCATCCGCTCCCGGCGCTCGGAAAGTTGGCTTTCGGGGTATATGTGGTACATACTCCGATAAACTCCCTTCTGCGCTCTTCGTTCCAGCCGATTTTATCCCGTGTACTTCCCCTCCCCGTCGTCACTGCGCTGTGCTTTGTGTTCACGATCTGCACCGCAACGCTTTGTGCATTTGTGCTCGACAGGCTGTACGCTTCTTTCTCCGCGCGTCTGTTCAGAGAAAAGGTGCGGATATAACAATTTCATTACAGCAAAAATCTCCATTACCGATTTGTAATGGAGATTTTTTGTATTTATGGTTTGATTTTATCATTGAGTTGTCCGCAGCAGGAGTGTAAAATTGCGCTGAGGTGTTTACATGAAAATACGTCAGATTCTCGGCAGGATGCTGAATATGTGTCCCGATGCCTGGTACATATTTATCCGCACGCTCCAGCTATGCGCATTTTTACTGCTGTGTGCGTTTGTTCTCATGCTTGAGTGTAACGGCCGCCTCGGCAGAGACTATACTCTGTACATGACCGCCGTTTCACTGAACGAGACAAGCCAGTGTCTTTTGCTTATCGCCGTTATACTCTCGGTTATCATTGAGGACATTCAAACCTGAATATCCAGAAATTCTTCCCTTGTCATCGTCGCGTTCAGAAAGTCGAGCAGCGCGTCCGCCGTCATATGCTCCGGCAGGTCAAGCTGCCTTATAAGCGCGGCTCTGCGCTCTTTGCTGCCGTCCTTGCCGCTGAGCCCCTTTGCGAACATATCGGCCTTGGATATCTTCGCGCGCAGCTTACTCTCCTCGCCGTCTATTGTCGCCCCCGCACGTCTCAGCGCTTCGAGCAGAATATCCGGCCGCATCCCTTCAACGCCGAGCTTGCCCTCTTTTGAGGGGCTCAGTTTGCGTTTTTCTTTTCCGTAGATATCCGGGATGTACGCGTGCTTTACAAGTGCCGGGTCAACGCAGGATTTAATAAAATTCCTTATCACGAAGCCCGCGCCGTCGGAGTCGGTAAGCACGATAAGTCCCCTGCTCTCGGCCATTTTTCTGAGCAGCTTCTGCTTTTGGCTGTTA
>CAMEHJ010000189.1 GCA_945917385.1 uncultured bacterium | reverse complement strand
TGAGTAAGATTGAACGCATACAGCGCCCCATGTACCCAATGGACATTCCGCTTGGGGAGGAGGACGACGATATTCTCTCCCTGAGCAACGGGACGCCGGCGATGCCTGTTATCAGCGAGACAAAGCCAAAACGCAAAACGAAGGTCGTAAAGGTTTCTGACAGATCCTCACCCACGGACAGGGTTGAGCCGATGAGCGCGGAGGAAGCGGCAGAGATCGCGGGAGTCGAGCTTATAAGGACTTCCGAGCCGCAGATTAAGGCGGAGCCGAAGCGGACAGTCCCCGTAAGGACGGTGAGCGCCGAGATATCCGACCCGCCTAAGAGGAAAAAGAGCGCGCGAGCCGAGGTTGAGGCTGAGGCGCAGGCCGTGGCGGAGGCTATCTCCTGCGCGGAGGACAGCCCCGATTACGAATTCCCGCCGTTGTCGCTTCTGCGCACCTCGAAGGAGGCAGCGGTCGACGCGCGCGAGGAGATACTTATAAACAAGGAGCGCCTTGAGGGCGCAATAAGAAGCTTCGGCATCGCGGGAACAATCGTCGGCGTTACAAGAGGCCCCACGGTCACGCGCTACGATATCGAGCTTGAGCAGGGTGTGAAGCTTTCGAGACTTACAAATCTCGCTGGAGACTTGGCGCTGGCGCTCGGCGTGATCAACGTCCGTATCGCGGCAATTCCCGATAAGATATCTACCGTCGGAATCGAGGTTCCGAACAAGATAATAAGCACTGTTTATCTCAGGGATATTCTTGAATCCGCAAAGTTCACGAACGCGAAATCAAAGCTCAGTTTCGCGGTCGGTATGGACATCGGCGGCGACTGCATAATCGGAAACATTGCAAAGCTCCCGCACATGCTCATCGCCGGCACGACGGGTTCGGGCAAGTCCGTGTGCATGAATTCTCTGATTCTCAGCCTGCTGTATAAGGCAAGGCCGGACGAAGTGAAGCTCATCATGATAGACCCGAAAATGGTCGAGCTTGGAGTGTATAACGGCATCCCGCATCTCTATGTACCTGTCGTCACCGACCCGAAAAAGGCGGCGGGCGCACTCCAGTGGTCCGTGGTCGAAATGCTCAAGCGCTATCGCCTGTTCTCCGAGATAGGCGTGCGCGACCTTGAAAATTACAACCGCCACTGCGCATCAGCGGGAGAGGAGACTCTGCCGAGGGTAGTTATTGTTATTGACGAACTTGCAGACCTTATGCTTGTGGCGTCAAAAGAGGTTGAGGAGAGCATCTGCCGCGTAGCTCAGATGGGACGCGCCGCGGGTATGCACCTCATTATCGCAACCCAGCGCCCCTCCGCCGACGTTATCACGGGGCTTATGAAGGCAAACATCCCGTCGAGAATCGCGTTCGCGGTATCAAGCGCGCTGGAAAGCCGAATCATTCTCGACCAGGGCGGCGCCGAGAAGCTGATCGGTATGGGCGATATGCTGTTTTCGCCTATCGGCTGCGGCAAACCGATGCGCGTTCAGGGCGCTTTCGTTTCGGACGAGGAGCGCGAGGACGTTATTCAGTTCATCAAGGAAGGCTCCGCCGGAACGGAGCAGAACAAGGAAATTGAGGAGTACATGAACAAGGCGGTCGAGGGCAAAAACGGCGACTCCGGAAAGTCCGCAAAGGACGACGAGGGCGCCTGCGGCGACTATGACGAGCTGCTTCCGAAGGCGGTTGAGGCCGTGCTTGAGATGAACTCCTGCTCCGCGTCCATGCTCCAGCGCAGAGTTAAGCTCGGCTACGCGCGGGCGGCGAGAATAGTTGACCAGATGGAGGAGCTTGGAATAGTCGGACCTTACGAGGGCGCAAAGCCCCGTCAGGTCATAATCGACAGAGAGGGCTGGATCCAAATCCAAAAACAGCTCGGACTGATCCCGGACGATGAGCCGATGCCTGAGGACATCGCGCAAAGCGAGCTTGAATTTGACGCAGACGATTAAGTAATAAAGGGCGCAGTTTTTTGCGCCCTTAAACCACATAATACGGAGAGATATATGATTGGTTTTTTCCCTGAAATGACGGAACAGGAAGTGAATAAGCAGGCGATGCTTTCGCTTGCGCATGTGGGCGACGCGGTGTACGAGCTGCTTGTACGCTCTATGCTGTGTGCGCGCGGCCCCGTGCAGGTCAATTCCGAGCACCGCCGCACGGTATCTTATGTCAATGCCGGCGCGCAGGCAAAGGCGGCGGGAATAATCCTGCCGATGCTCAGCGAGAAGGAGCTTTCCGTATATAAGCGCGGGCGCAACACGAGAGTGAAGTCCGTGCCGCACAACGCTGATATCGGGGATTACCACGCCGCCACCGGCTTTGAGGCGCTGTTCGGGTGGCTGTATATGCAGGGAATGACGGACAGAATCAATGAGCTTTTTAAGGCGATAGCGGAGGGTATGGACAATGCCACTTGACGCGATTTGCATCTCCGCGCTCGTAAACGAGCTGAAGGAAAAGCTGACGGGCGCGAGAATTGATAAGATTCAGCAGCCGGAGCACACTATGCTGATTCTCTCGGTGCGCGCGGCGGGGGAGAATCTGAAGCTTCTCATCTCCGCCGGAAGCGGCAGCGCGCGCATCCACTTTACGAACGCCTCCTTTGAAAACCCGGCGGAGCCGCCGATGTTCTGTATGCTTCTGCGCAAGCATCTTGTCGGCGCGAGGATACTTTCGGTAACTCAGCCGGAGGGAGAGCGTCTGGTGTCTCTCGATATTGAGGGGCGCGACGAGCTTGGCTTTGTTAACAGCAGAAAGCTTGTGGTTGAGCTTATCGGCAGAAGCGCGAATGTCATTCTTGTGGATGCGGAGGGGCGCATAACCGACTGTATGCGACGCATGGATTATGCGGGCGACGCGCTGAGACGTATGCTGCCGGGGATGATATATCGCCTCCCGCCGAAGCAGAATAAGCGCGCGTTCCTTGAAACCGACCAGGATACTCTGCGAAGCATGGTGAGCCGTGCCGACACCGATACACCCGCAGACAAGTGGCTTCTGGACAGCTTTTCCGGACTGTCGCCGCTTATCTGCCGTGAGCTTTCTTACCGCTGCGGCGGAGATTACAGCAGACTCCCCTCCATGCTGGAGGCATTCAGAGACGCAATTTGCGCGGGAGATACCGCTCCGTATATCATTTATGAGAACGAAAGTCCGCGCGATTTCAGCTTCATGCAGATAACACAGTACGGTACGGCGGCGAGATGTGTTAAGTGTGAAAGCTTCTCCGAGCTGCTTGACAGCTTTTACAGCCGCCGCGACCGTATGGAGCAGCAGCGCCGGCGCAGTCACGAGCTTACAAAATCGGTCAGGACGGTTCGCGACAGGACAGCGAGAAAGCTTGCCGGACAGACGGAGGAGCTTAAACGAACCCAGACGCGCGACGAGGTGAGAAAGTCTGCCGAGCTGATTACCGCGAAAATCTACCGAATGAAAAAGGGCGATACCGAGCTTGA
>CAMEHJ010000188.1 GCA_945917385.1 uncultured bacterium | reverse complement strand
AAGAAAGAGGTGTATTGCTTGAAAGATTTGAAGCATCTGATTTACTTTGAAAATCTGCTGCAGGAAGCACAGAATGAGCTTGTTGTTCAGGCAGTAAAGGACGGATTGCATCCGCTCGGATACAACTGCGCCTTCATTCCTGAGACTCTGCTGAATCTGCCCGGCTGCTTCTCCAGCCGCCTGCGCGCTCCCCGCTGTGTGTCAACCGATATCGCAAGCTACTACATGACCACCCGCAACTGCCCCTATGTCCGCTCCATTCTCGAACGCGCGATAGAGGGCGGCTACAACTATCTCCACGCGCTTTTCGGCGCCGAATGCTGCGCCGCGATGGAGCGTATGGAGGAGCATTTCTTCCTTCTCAATCCCGTAAAGAACGACAATTTCTTTGTCACCATCATCGACCCCCCGATGAAGGGCGACAAAATCAACCTCGACTACTACAAGGGTCAGCTCAAGCTGCGCGTACTCGACGAGCTGGAAAAGCGCTTCGGCGTGGACGTGTCCGAGGAGGCCATGATGAAGGCCATCGAGGATCACAACGAGATCAGCCGTCTCATCACCGAGATAGGCAATTACAGAAAGCTCGATAACCCCACCATCACCGGCTATGAGTTCCATGTTATCATGCTCGTCAGTGAGGTCTGCCCGCACTACCTCATCAAGCCCTACCTTGAGGAAACGCTGGAAGAGCTAAAGACCCGCGAGCCGGAGCCGAAGTTCCCGTTCCGGGCGAAGGTCGTTCTCGCCGGCTCGGAAATTGACGACCCCGAATTCACCAAGCTTGTCGAGAGCTGCGGCGCGATGGTCGTTGCCGACCGCTACTGCTTCGGCAGCTTCCCCGGCAGAGAGCAGATCGAGATTCGTGAAGGAGAGACGGCCTACGACGCCATCTGCCGCCACTACCTGTACCACAACCTGTGCGCCCGCTTCATGGACGGCGAAAAGATCAACCAGCGCCACTCGGAGATAAAGCGTCTTGTCGATGAATTCCATGCCGACGGTGTTATCGTGGAGAACATGAAGTTCTGCGAATTCTGGAGCTACGAGAAGGTTCTCTCTTCGCAGGTGCTCGGCAGCGAGATGGGTATTCCCGTGTGTACCATCGAAAAGGAATACGCCCTCGGCGCCGTCGGTCAGCTCCGCACCCGCTTCCAGGCCTTTGTCGAGTCGCTGGAAATCAAGAAAATTCAGGGAGGTAACCAAAAATGAAGGTCACAGACAAGCTCATTGCCTCTATCGACAAAAAGCTTGAGCGCTTCGACCCCAAGTGGCAGGCAGCTCACGGCACAGGCGGCTTCCGCACGCGCTACATAGACAAGACCGGCGTTGCAAAATACCGCGAATGGCGCGGCGTGAAGGACACCTTCTTCGATTATACCCAGTGGCTGAATAACCTCCTTGCCATGGGAGCGATGGTCATCTCGGCGCCCATCCCCTGTCTCAAGGGTTTCTGGGAGTACCGCTGGATGGGCTCTTACCTCGGCACGTTCATGTTTATCGACAGGCTCTTCGAGGGCTACCGCGGAACAGAGCTTCGCATTGCGCATATGCACATGCACGCCATCGTCCGCAGCCTTACTAAGAGGATCGCCTACATTCTCTCGAACGACGGCCGTTTCGGCGGCGGCCCCGACACCGATAAGATCATCCCCATCGACGAGACCATCACCCCCCTTATCTTCATGGGCTTCAAGGGACTCACCCCCTTCCCGCTCCAGACCCTGCCCGAATTCATCATCTGCGATGTTGACCAGCATATAGAGCCGTATTATATCGACGTGGCGGAGTCCTTCGGTCTGCCGGCGGACGTATGCTCCCGCTGTGCAGCCGAGACCGGCGTTGCCTTTGACGACGCTTTCCCGATTCTCGGCAAGGTCATGATATCGACCAACATGCCGTGCAATGCCTCCGAAGCGACCTCCATGTTCCAGCGCCGCAGAATCGGCAAGCCCGACTTCCCGATGACCATTGCCATGATACACACCGAGCCGGAGGGTCACGCCTACTCAAAGCAGATCATCAAGGACGCCATTGCCTTCGTCGAGGAGCATTACGGCGTAAAGTACGACGGGGACGAGTTTTTCAAGTATGCAAAGCTCATCAACGAGCAGAACACCATCGAGCTTGAAAAGTGGGACTACTTCAAGACCCCGTACTCTGCGCTTACCGGTATTGCCGAAACGCTGTACCGTCTGTACTCATGGCAGTCCGTCAACGGCACCGACCCCTACTTCAACAAGGTTGACCGCAAGGTCATCTCCATCATGCGCAAGGCGTATGATGAGAAGTACCAGCCCTTTAACGGCATGACCCGCCACCGTGCCTTCCTCTGGGGTCCCTCCGCCGTTTACTACACCGACTTCCCGACCTGGACTCAGAACTGCTGGGGCATCTCGATTGTTTTGAACATGGACTCCACCATGGGCTACAACATGATAAACACCGAGGACCCCGAAATCGCAATGGACGATCTGACCGCCTTCGCACAGCGCACCTGTATGCGCCACCACGCCGTCGGCGGCTGGGAGAACATCAACGCCGTCTGGGATTGGGCGAAGGAGTTCAACTGCGACATGGTTCTCATGAACGACAACGTCGCCTGCAAGGGCATGAACGGCGTTCACGCAATGATGGAGGAGCAGGCGCGCGAGCTTGGCTTCCACTTCATCTTCATTGAGCATGACCTTGAGGACAGCCGCACCGTCTCCCGTCAGGATATGCGCAGGTGCGTCAACAACTATATGTCCGTCGTCCTCAATGAGACGCCGCTCGACCCCACTATCGTCGAATTCGACGACAGTCTGGCATACTAAGCAAGGGAGGAAAGATATATGAAAAAGGTTCTGTGTGTACTGGGCAAGGTGCTTTGGAAGCTGTGCCTTGTGGTACTTATCGGCTTCGTCGTGACCTTTACGATCTACATGACCAACGCCGAAAACAAGCTCATCTACTACGTTGTCCGTCCCCTGCTGAATAAGCACTACGATTCTCAGGTCAGAGACAGAAGAGTATAACTTATGCAAAAACGCCGCCCGAAAAGGGCGGCGTTTTCGGTATCAGATATAGCCAATGGGTCAAGGGCATCCGGCTTGTATTTTTATGTCGAGTGAATCTATGGTCGTTGACATGGGATCTCACCCCTCAATTAAGAGCAAAAAGAGCGCCACCGATCCTTGCGGATCAATGGCAGTCTCGGCGCTCTAAAACCTATTTATACTTACATTTTCGCATAATGATGGGGGGTTGTCAAAAGGGGAGAGGAGGAGTAGAATGGCGGTGGGAAAATCTGTTAGCCATTATTTAAGGAAAACAGAGCCGTTATTTATCTTCCGATTAACATGTAACACATACCAATAAGGGGGGCAAAAATGGGCTATATTGGGAAAGATCTTCTTTCATATGCTACTATTCAAGAAAGGGAAGCTGCTGAAGCCCGGCATGATC
>CAMEHJ010000187.1 GCA_945917385.1 uncultured bacterium | reverse complement strand
CGGCCACATACCAAAGAGGCATCGTGTTATATAGAAAGGCGTCCGTAAAGACAAGCGGAAAACGGGCGCCAAGACCCGTCCAGAGCCGAAAAAAATCCATCGGCGCGTCCTTGAAAACCTCAGTGATAAGATTTCCCTTAATGGGGTCTGCGAGTGTAGGGGAGTAATAGTCAAGGGCTCCAAGGCGGATGAAATTGGTAATAGCAGTGAGCTCTTCGCCGGTCAGGTCATAGTAACGATAACTGTATACTCTGGCAGTTTGCTGGCACGGCACACTCAGAATTTCCGCAATGGAGCCGTCTGCGGCGTTTGTGCTTTTTTGAAGAAAAGCAAAACCCGCTTGCGCCGCGATTACAGCAGCGAGAACAGCCGCTGAAAGGCGAAGAACAAAGCGCCTGTTTGTGCACACAAAAAGGCTGATCAGCAGAACAAGAAGCGCAGCGGCGGCGGCGTAAACCGCGTTATTTCTGAACAGCATGGAAATAGCAAGCACCGCGGCAAAGAGAACGGCAGTCATTTTCTTTGACCTGCGCTCAAGCAGTTTTATAAGCAATATTATTGCCAGCATGAAAAACGCGGCAAAGAACACGTCCTTTGTTGAGCTGATGCCCAAAAGTGGGAACAGCGGAAAGAGGGCATAGAATGACGATATGAGCAAAATAAGCCATCGAGGCACCCTGAGAGAGTGAAGTGTGTAAATCCCATAAGCCGTCACGAGAGCAAGAAAGAATAACTGCAAGAAGCAGTAGAGCGCCATCCCAACATTGTAGCTGCCGGTCAATGAATATCCGAGGGAAACTATCCAGCCCATCAGAAGTGTGTGAATAAGCGGATGATGCGTGGTAAGCTCGCCGCCAAAAAACTGTGGAAGCTGCAATTTGGTATCATAGGCCGTGATGCCGGGATAGAAGGCTAAAAAGGCAGGTATCCACAGACAAAGCAGGATAATAAATATTACAGTGAACGAAAGCTTTCTGCTCCTGCCGCTGCAACTGAGAGCTTTGTGAAGCCATGCGGAATTGACCGCGCCGACCAGAAGCCATGCGGCAGGAACGGCGGCGAGCGCAGCGGAAAGAACGGAAAACAGAACAGCCTTGGCGCTAAGTCCGTCGGAAACGGTCAAAGAATAGCCTATAAACTGGAAAAAGAGAAACAGTAGGCTGCCGAGGTATGCGATCAGCAGTTCTCTTTTGGACTTGTTAAACAGTAGCATTGCGGTCATGCTTTATCCCCTCTCGACGCCTGTGTATCGGAATCGCTTGATTTGTCGGCGCCCGGACAAGGGGTGAATCGTAAGAACCGATACCCCTCGCGTTATTACTCAGCGCATTATTCGTGCGCCGATACTTGACTTCCTGCGTCGAGCGCAGGTTATAAATATTTCTTCATAATCTCAAACAGCTTTTCAATCTGAATCGGCTTTGCGAGGTGGTCGTTCATGCCCGCTTTAAGCGCGGCAAGTCTGTCCTCCTCAAAGGCGTTGGCGGTCATGGCGATGATGGGGATATCGGCAAGAGCGCGGTCGCTCAGTTTGCGGATCTCCATTGTCGCCTGATACCCGTCCATAACGGGCATCATGATGTCCATGAGCACGAGGTCGAAATATCCGTCGCCCTTCGCCGTGAGCATTTTAACAGCGGCCTGTCCGTTTTCGGCAGTCTCGACCAGAAGCCCTGCGTCGCTGATAACGGCGGCTGCGATCTCGCGGTTCAGATCCACATCGTCAACGACCAGCACGCGCTTGCCCTCAAACTGCATGGCAGGTGCGCCGGAAACACTCTTTGAGCCTGAACCGCTCTCGGCGTTTTTGAGCGCACTGAGCAGCTCAGAGCGGAACAGGGGCTTTGCGCAGAAGGCTGTCACCCCGGCCTCCCGTGCCTCTTTTTCGATGCTGTGCCAATCGTAGGCGGTAAGAATGATGATGGGCACCTCGTCGCCGATCTCGTTTCTGACTCTTCGCACCACCTCAATACCGTTCATATCCGGCATCTGCCAGTCGATAATATACACCATGAACGGGTCGTTTTCCTCCATAGCCATTCGGGTTCGGAAAACGACCTCCTTGCCAAGTGTCGTCCATTCGGCCTTGAGTCCCGTGGTACGAAGCATTCTTGCAACGCTGGCGCAGGTGTCCATATTATCGTCGGCAATAAGTGCGCGGCGGCCGTCAAGCTCGGGAATGATGGTAAGCTCCTCGGTGCTATCGACGGTTTTGAATCTCAGCTTGACAACAAACACACTGCCGACGCCGAGCGAACTTGTGACGGAGATAGTGCCGCCCATCATATCAACGATGTTTTTGGTAATCGCCATGCCGAGACCGGTGCCCTCAATGCGGCTGACAGTGGAGTTTGCCTCTCTTGTAAACGGCTCAAAAACGGTTTTCTGAAATTCCTCGCTCATGCCGATACCGGTATCCGCAACGGAAAACTCGAAATCGGCGTAGCCCTCCGGTGCGCCGGGGATCTCCGCGAACTTGATATGGACGGCGCCGCCCAAGGGTGTGTATTTCACGGCGTTAGACGCGATATTGATGAGCACCTGATTCACTCTTAGTTTATCGCAGTAGACAAGCTCATGTTCGACATCGACGGTGTCGATAAAGAAATCAATATTCTTCGACGAGACGGAGGACTGCAAAATATTCCGCAGTCCGTGCGCCATGGAGGGAATCGAGGTTTCCGCTTCCTGAATCTGGATTTTACCGCTCTCGATTCGGCTCATATCCAGAACGTCGTTGATCAGGCTGAGCAGGTGCTCACTGGACACGCTGATTTTTTCCAGATAATCCTTCAAAACCGATTTGTCATCGTCAATATGCGCGATGGCAAGGGACGTGAAGCCGACGATGGCGTTCATCGGAGTTCTGATATCATGGCTCATGTTGGAGAGAAACTGGCTTTTTGCCTGATTTGCGTAATCGGCTCTGTCCCTCTCCGCCTCAAGCGCGGTCATGGCTTCCTCCTTGATTCGCCGCGTCTCCTCCTCAAACTCCGCCCGCTCCGTCGCGGCAGCCGCCTTGGAGATATACAGCATGAGCGCCAGAGAGAGCGCGGTGAACAGGACGATAACAAATACAACCAGACGGGACACAAGTGCCTGATACTCGATAAGCGAGCCGTTGAGCACAGAGGTCGGCACGATGCACAGCAGTCTGTTGTCCGATGTGTTAAGAGGCCGGTAGCCTAAATAACAGGCTTCGCCGCCGTAGCTTATGGTTTCAAGTCCGGTCCCACCGGCGGCAAGCTGCGCGCTCAGTCTGTCAAACTGAGCGGAGCTGATATTGTTTTCGTTTTTCATATGCCTCAGAACGGAGTAGTTTCGGGCATATTTTTCTCCGTCAAGATTTGTATAAGAGGCAATGCCTTTTTCGTTCACCGCGAAAAGTGTCGCGGCGCCGTTAAAGCCGTTTACCTCAAGCAGATTGTCAAAGCCGAAGCGGTCGTAC
>CAMEHJ010000186.1 GCA_945917385.1 uncultured bacterium | reverse complement strand
CGTAGTCAACACCCAGCTCGCCCCAGGGAATGAGGGTAGCGTCACGGTAGGACTTGTCGGAGAGGACCTTAACGACTTTGCCGTTAACGGTTACGGTGCTGTCCTCATCGTTGCCGACGACTTCGCCGTCGAAGCGGCCGTGTACGGTGTCGTACTTGACGCAGTATGCGATATGGGAAGCGGGATGGCCGGGAGCGTTGATGGCGACGACCTCGATGTCATCAGACTTGATGGCAGCGCGGAAAGCGAGAGAACCGATGCGGCCGAAACCATTGATACCGACTTTGATCATAGTGTATAATCCTCCATTATAAATAATATGCAATGAATTAAATATACATAAACTCCCCGATTTGGAGAGCAGATGCCCTTTAACCGTTAGAAATTGTACCATAAATACGGGTCAAAAATCAATAATCTCTCCTTTTATTCTTGACAAAAAATTGCCGAATTTTCATGCTCTTTCAGCTTTTTTTCAAAGAGGATATTGTGTATTTTGTCTATTCCTGTTAATATTTAGGTGAGCAGCCTGTCAAAGCGCCCGTTTTGCGTGCATTTACGGCTTGCGAAAAAACATGGAGGTGGTGCAATGCTTCACATATCGGCTGAATTTCTGTCCCTGTCGGGTGAGCCGGCGGTGCTTGTAAAGCAGGACAGGATCGTTTTCATAAATTCTGCCGCGGAGGGTATCCTCGGCTCCGGCTGCATCGGCCGCTCTCCGGGCATGGTCTTTGGGGCGGAGCTTGCCGGAACGAACTGCACCTCATTTATCTGCGACATTATGATAGACGGCGTCTGTTACATCGCGCGTGTCTCCTCTGCGGACAATATGAAGGCAATTTTCTTCTCCCGGAGGGAGTTTCCCGCGGCGCTGCTCAGCGACGCCTTTGTCTATTCCATACGCAACCGCCTGATGAGCTTTGCCGTCGCCGCCGACATTGCACGCCAGCGCGCCGAGACGCTCGGTGACGAGGAGATGCTCGTGAATATCGCTGCCATGACTCAGGAGTATTTCCGCGCCAGGCGCAGCGTGTCGAACATCAGCATTATCAGGGGCGTGCACGACAAGAGCATTTACCCGTCCGTTTCACGCTTTGATTTGCGTGAGATGCTCTCAGGGCTTGTGGAAATACTCTCATCCATGGTAAATGACGTAGCCATCTCGCTTTCCGACGGCCCTCCCATCTCCGTTACGGGCGACTCGGCGCTCATAGAGCAGCTTGTGCTCAATCTCATTTCAAACGCCATCACCCACGCGCAAGGCAGGACGCATATCGTCGTCGGCATCCGCGAGACGGGCTCCCACGCCATAATCTCCGTCAGCGACGACGGCTGCGGTATTCCTCCCGATAAGCTTCACCTGGTGTTTGACCGCTACCGCCACGGCTATGATATGTCGAACATCGGCGCGGGTGCGGGCTTTGGGCTGACCGTCGCGCGCAGCATCGCTCAGCTTCACGGCGGCACGCTCCTGCTTGAGAGCCGTCAGGGCGTCGGCACAACGGTGCGCGTCTCCATATCTCACGAGTGCGGCTTTGCCGCCTTCGGCGAACCGGGAACCATGTGGACACCGTCGATATCCCCCGTCCACATCGGCCTTGCCGACTGCCTTGACACGAAATATTTCAGCGAAAAATTCACCGACTGATACCGAAAATACCGGTCACCTCAATGAAGTGACCGGTATTTCTATATTACAAGACAGGTGCTCGCCGCGTTGAATCAGCAGTAGAACTCCATCGGGTAGGTGAGGTACTCGACCGGCTCAAGCTGGTCTGCGGTGACGTAGCCTGCGGGAGCGCGCAGCAGAGTGGGGATGCGGTTTACGATGGTAGCGCAGGTGTGCTCAACGGTTGCGGGCTTTACGATGTGGAACTCGGTGTCGGGCTCGCCGCTGATCCACCAGTCGCACATATCGCCGTCGTCGGGACCGTAGACCTTGCCGATGGTCTCTTCCTCGATGACGATACCCTGCATGGTCTCGATGGTGACGACTGCGGACATACCAATGCAGTTGCCGGCCTTGATCTCCTTGCCGAGGGTAGAGCTGTAAATGTCATGGTCGATGATGTAGGGAACGTGCTTCTGGTCGATGCTCTTGATGGTCAGGCCGAGCTTGTTGCAGATAGCCTCTGCCGCGTTCCATGCGTAGGAAGGCTCAAACTCTGCGGGGTGAGCGATCTGCTGCTCAAACTCCTCGGCGGTGAGGTCACAGCCGTGAGCCTTTGCCAGCGCGATGCCGTACTCATCGACATTGTAGCTGTATGCGCCCTTGATCTTGGTGATCTTGTGGCAGCCTGCGGCGACGAGGCCGACGATGTTGATCCAGAAGATATCCTGCATACCGCTGCCGGTGACGGTGCAGTTGTTTTCCTTGGCGATGGCGTCGATTCTGTTGATCATCTCTGCGGAGGTGGTCCAGGGGTAGATGGCCTCTTCGCAGGTGGTGATAACATTGATGCCGCGGGAGACACACTTTTCAACCGCCTCGTAGATATCACCGATGAAGCTGCGGGTGGTGATGATGGCGACGTCGGCATCGCACTCGTCAAGAACCTTATCCGCATTGTCGGAGATAATGATACCGGTCTTTACGCCGAGATTTGCCCAGTCGCCTACGTCGTTGCCGACAGCGGGCTTGTGGCCGATAGCGCCGACGATCTGCGCGCCGTTTTCATAGAGGTAACGGAGGGTGTATTTGCTCATCTTACCGCAGCCGTACTGTACAACTTTAATTTTGTCCATTATTCAGGACCTCCTTCAACTTTGTTAATTTTATGATACACTCTTATGTCGGAAGAGAGTCAAGTATTTTTTTTGCCGAACGCAACGGGAATCTGAAGCCGCAGGAACATATTTCTCTGGCGGTTATCAAACACGTTGAATTCGGTCATCTCTTCACATATATAATCCCCGGAAATCGTGTAATCATTCTCCCTGCAATACGCAAGCAGTCTGTTTGCGCAGGGAATTTCGTCATCAAAGCTGTCGAGGTAAATACAGGCGTACATACCGCTTTCCAATATGCTGATGTTGCTGCCGTAGTCTCCGAGCTGCTTGTCCCCGAAAATGAACACCTTGTCCGCGACAAAGCGCGCCTGTTCAAAGTCCTGCTTTTTCACGCTGGTGCCGAGATTGTAGGACAAAATCTGCGGAAGTCCGCGGCTCAAAAGCTCATTTCTGAGCTTCTGAATGGTTTTTTCGTAGGAAACGATGCCGGTATCGTAGAAATTCTCGCTGCACGGAGTGTACAGAATATAACGTCTGTCTATGTATTCAAGGGAAATTGTGCCGCTTGTCGGGGATTTCCGGTATCTTTCAATGGATTGGATCGTGCGCCGGACGGCCTTGTGCATACTGTCAAGCTCGCGCATATATCTTATAATGTCAGGGCGCGAGGTCTGGCGTATGTCATAGTAGCGGTAGCCGGAATCGGGGTCTGTGTGCACAGGCTTCAGAAGCCCCATATTGTCA
>CAMEHJ010000185.1 GCA_945917385.1 uncultured bacterium | reverse complement strand
ACAGTGAATAATTTGACCCCGCAGAACAGTGAGTTCTGCGGGGTTCGTGATTGGATATGAGTGTTTATCCTGCCGGCGCAGAGCTTTGCAGAAGCCGGGCAAGGGTATCGGCGCGCCGTGTGTCCGAAGCGGCGGAGAAATGCTCGTACAGAGCCGAGCACAGCCTTGAAAAAACTATCCTTTTACTGTCGGAAAGCTCTGCCGGGTCAACCTTCAGCAGTGCGTTATACGCCCCATCAAAGTCGCCGCTCTCATACTTCGCGCCCGAGTCGATATACGCCTTTGTCTCCGGCTTGTATTTCTCCATCCAGCTGGGAAACAGCATGGTTTTCTCCGCCGCCGTGTATTTTCCCTGCGCGGCGAAATACTCCGAGACCGTTCCCGAAATGAACAGCACCGAAATCAGCAGAAGAATGCCGAGCACAATACGCACAAGGTTCATGCTGCCGAGCGTTTTGTATGTTCTGTTGTAGCGTATCTGCCGGTATTCGGCGTATCTGTTATCCATATTGACTCCGGGGATAATATCCGAATTGCGTGAAAGATATTACATTGCTCCGAGAAGCAGGTCGGGCAGCCATGTGCAGAAGCCGGGGACAAAGGTTACGAGCATTACGACGATAATATCGACCAGGATCATAACAAGCATCCACGGAATCAGCTTTGTAACGCCGGTTTTGACGACCGTGACGGTGACGAACAGGTAGCTGCCGACAGGCGGAGTAAGACCGCCGATGATGGTGCACATGGAGAACATGAGTCCGAACTGAACCATGTTGCAGCCGAGACTCTGAAGCAGGGGAAATACGAGCGGCAGGATGACGGGCATGACCGCGACAGGCTCCATAAAGCAGCCTATCAGAAGCACGAAGCCGCCGATGAGCAGCATTATGATAATCGAGCTGCCGGAGGACACGTTCATCAGCCAGTTCTGGAACACCGCGCCGAAGCCCTCAACGGTGAATATGTACGCAAACACGGTTGACGCGGCGTACAGGGAGAGAACCTGACCGGTACCCTCGGCGGCGTTGAAGAGGACATTCTTTATCTTCTCAAAGTTGAGGTCCTTATAGAAGAATATGCCCACAACAAGTCCGTACACGCAGGCTATCGCGCCGGCCTCGGTCGGGGTGCAGAAGCCGCCGGTGATGCCGACGATGATGATAAGCGGCATCAGCAGCGCCCAGAAGCAGTCGATGAACGAATGGAGAACGGCTTTGAGCTTAAACTTGCCGCCGTAGTCGATATTGTGCTTCTTAGCGTAGAAATGGCAAATAATCATCAGGATAAGTCCGATGACAAGACCGGGGGTGTAGCCGGCAAGGAACATCCTTGTGATGGACAGACCCGTGATGGAAGCGAAGATTATCATGACGTTGCTGGGCGGGATAATGGGGGCTGTGGATGCCGCGCCCGCTATCATTGCGCCGGTGAACTCTTTCTTATAGCCTATCTTTTCCATGTCTGGAGCGGTGATGGAGCCGATGGCCGCGACCGCGGCGGTACCGGAGCCGGAGACCGCGCCGAATATCATGTTAGCCGCAACGCACACGATACCCACGCCGCCGCGCAGCCACGAGAACAGCGCGGAGCAGAACTGTATGATGCGCTTGGAAAGACCGCCCTGATTCATAATCGAGCCGGAAATCATGAAGAAGGGGATTGCCATGAGCGTAAAGGAGTTTACGACGCTGATAAAGCCGCGGCAGTTCATGTACATTGGCAGTCCGCCGTCACCGAGCAGCACGGCAAGGAAGCCCGCGCCCAGAAGCGAGAACGTGATAGGTACGCCGAGCAGCATCAGCGCAAGAAGAGAAACACAAGCAATTACAAGCATTATTCTATCTCTCCTTCATTGATTTTTTCAAACTCGGTCTTTTCAACTGTATTTGTCCAGAGTGCCTTGACCTTGGGCGGAGTGATCCTGAGATAGCCGAGCACCATCGCAACGGAGCCTACCGGGTATGAGATATACAAAACCCACAGCGGGACGTGTGTGGAGGTGGAGTATCTCGGCCCGTAGATCTTGACCATCTGAATCGCCGCCGGCATGAGCAGCAGCAAAAATGCGCAGGCAAGCGTGCGTGTCAGGGCGTACAAGACGGCGTTGACCTTATGGTTTTTAACAAGCTCCTGCAGCAGGTCCATCGTAACGTGGTCGTCCGCCCTCGCCGTGAGCGAAGCGCCGACGCAGGTTACCCAGACCGCGCAGTAAATAATAACTTCCTCTGCCCATCTGAACGAATGGTGCAGTGCATAGCGCGAGACGGTATTCACGAAGCAAACCACTATCATGACCGACAGAAGAAGCGCGCAGAACCACTTGATGATAAGCTCAAGCGTGTCATCTGCTTTATAGTAAGCGTTTAAGAGTTTTTTCATAATTCATCTCTTTCGGTTCAAAACTGCGGTTGATATTTTAATCTGATACAGGTAGGAAAACCGAAAATTCCGGAGAGTCCGGACTGCGCACTCCCCGGAAATATTCGGTTAGATTACGGTAGGTTTTGCGTCGGGTGTTTACTTCGTGTTGGCGGCGACGTATTCAAGCGCCTCGTTTACGATGTCCTGAACGCCCCACTCGTCTATCTTCTTCTGCTGGAAGGCCTTATCGGCGGCGATGAACTCTGCAAGCGCTTCGGGAGTCGGGGTGATGACCTCGACGCCGGCGGCCTTGATGACCTCGACCTCGGCCTCGTTTGCACCGACGCGGTCAACGCACTGCTCAACGCACTTGGTCTTGAACACGTCCTTGATGATATCCTGATACTCTACGGGCAGCTTTTCAAGGTTGGACTTGTTGATCATGAGCAGGTTGAGGGAAGCGATGTGGTAGGTCTCGATGTAGTATTTGAAGGACTCCTGCTGGCCGCGGGCGGTGATGGAAGCGGGGTCGCTTTCAAAGCCCTCGATGGTGCCGTTTGCAAGAGAGGTGATAACCTGAGAGGAGGACATTGCCGTGGGGGAGCAGCCCCATGCGGCGACGGTCTCCTGGTAAACATCGGAAGAGGGGACTCTGATTCTGAGACCTGCGCAGTCGGCCATCGTTTCAACCTTGTGGTCTGCGGTGGTCAGCAGGCAGCGGATGCCCTGGCTCATTGCACCGAGGCAGTAGAGGTCAATGCCCTTAGCCTCAAGCTGTTTGTTGGTAAGGTCGGGGAGAACTTCACCGAGCGCGTTCATCTCGGCGTAGTTGGTGACAATGTAAGGAAGCTCGGACCAGCCGATCTCGTCGATGCCGCCGACGGTGCCCCAGACGGAGGGACCGGAAAGACTCATATCGAGGGTGCCGGCAAAGACCTGGGGAATAAGCTCATCTTCGCCGCCCATGGTGCCGTCGGAAACGCAGTTGATTTTGATGTGGCCGTTGGACTGTGCTTCAATTTCTTCGATTGCCTTGTTTATCCACTTCTGTTCGTGGCCGACGCCTGCGAAGATATGATAGAAGTTAAGCGTGTAAACGGTGTCGTCCGCTTTGGGAGCCTC
>CAMEHJ010000184.1 GCA_945917385.1 uncultured bacterium | reverse complement strand
GGCGATAACGAGTAAGCAGCGCGCCCAGCTTAGAGGGCTTGCAATGCAGCAGGACACGATAATACAGGTCGGCAAGGGCGGCGTCACCGAGGCCGTCATTGATTCCGTCAGCGCCGCGCTCAAGGCGCGGGAGCTTGTCAAGGGCAGGGTGCTTGAAAACTCCATGCTCACCGCGCGCGAGGCCTGCGACGCGCTGTGTGATGCGTGCAGAGCGGAGCCGGTTCAGGTCATCGGCACCAAGTTTGTGCTCTACAAGCGCAACGAGAAAGAGCCGAAAATCGTGCTCGTAAAGGACAAGAAGTGAAGATAGCGGTTTACGGAGGCAGCTTTAACCCCCCGCATCTGGGGCATCTGGACGCGGCAAGCTGTGTTTATGAGAATGTAAAACCGGATAAAATGCTGATAATACCGGCCAATATCCCGCCGCACAAGCAGCTCCCGGAGGGCAGCCCCAGTGGTGCGCAGCGGATGGAGCTGTGCAGGGCGAACTTCGCACCGCTTGAGAGGGCTGAGATAAGCGATATCGAGCTTAACCGCGAGGGCAGAAGCTACACCTTTCAGACGATAGAAGAACTTCGCAAGGCGTTCCCGGAGGCGGAGATCTTCCTCGTTGTGGGCACGGATATGCTGCTGAGCTTTGAGACCTGGCGCGAGTACGAATACCTGATGCGCGAATGTACGCTCACGGCGCTGACACGCGATGACGGTGACGACGCCGCGCTTATAGAAAAGAAGGCCGAGCTTGAGCGAAAGTACGGCGCTTGCGTGCTTCTTATTACCCACAAGCCCCTGCCCATGTCCTCAGGAGAGATACGCGAGGAGCTTAAAGAGGGGAAGGGCAGGGAGAAGCTTTCGGACGACGTATATTCGCTCATCATACAAAACGGGCTGTACGGCGTGAAGGCGGATTTAAGCTGGCTTCGGGAGAAGAGCTATGCCATGCTCGACGAGCGGAGGATACCGCACGTCCGGGGGTGCGAGGAAGAGGCGGTGCGCCTTGCAAAGCGCTGGGGCGCGGACGCGGAAAAGGCCGCGGCGGCGGGGATTCTGCACGACTGCACAAAAAAACTCTCTTTTGATAAACAGTTGATATTGTGCGAGAAGTATGGTATTATTCTCGATATCGCCGAACGGCAGTCACTTCAGCTTCTGCACGCGAAAACCGGCGCCGCCGTAGCAAAGGCGGTTTTCGGTATGCCGGAGGATATATGCCGGGCGATTTGCAGGCACACAACGGGCAAGCCCCGAATGAGCTTGCTTGAAAAGATCATATATCTTGCAGACTATATCGAGCCTACGAGAAGCTTTCCGGGCGTTGATACGCTCAGGGAGCTTGCCTATTCCGATTTGGACATGGCGCTTATGCGCGGGCTTGAGATGAGTGTGGAGGATATTCGCGCGAGAGGTGACGAGCCTTATGTCGATACGCTCGACGCGCTCGAATACGCACGCGCAGAGATTAAAAGGAGGAAATAAGGATGTTAACTCCCGCAGAGATTGCCGGAATTGCAGCCAGAGCGCTGGATGACAAAAAGGCAAAGGACATCAAGGTTCTGAAAACGACGGAGCACACGGTGCTTGCAGATTACTTTGTTATCTGCAACGGCAATACCTCCACTCATATCAAGGCGCTTGTCGATGAGGTTGACAAGAAGCTCTCCGAGGCGGGCGAGGATATCATCCGCCGTGAGGGTATGCGCTCGGATATCTGGGTGCTGATGGATTTCGGCTGCGTCATCGTACACGTTTTCACCGATGAAGCCAGACAGTTCTACAACCTTGAACGGCTTTGGAGCGATGCAGAGGTGGTGGATATCTCATCCCTTCCGTGCCCCTGACAACAGGGGCTTTCGAACAGGGACGAGTCCCGCCGCAACAGCCCACGGCTTTTTGGACTGCATTCAAAAAGACTATATAGAGGAGAACTGATGCTGTTATGAAATACGATTTTACCGCCATCGAGAAGAAGTGGCAGAATAAATGGGAAGAGACCAAGCCTTACGCCGCCGTCACCGGAAGCGACAAGCCCAAGTTCTACGGACTTATTGAGTTCCCGTACCCCTCCGGTCAGGGACTTCATGTCGGCCACCCCAGACCCTACACCGCCATTGACATCGTCTGCCGCAAAAAGCGCATGGAGGGCTACAATGTCCTCTTCCCGATAGGCTTTGACGCTTTCGGTCTGCCCACCGAGAACTACGCTATCAAAAACCACATCCACCCCGCAACCGTCACCAAGAATAATATCGCCAACTTCACGAACCAGCTCAAGATGCTGGGCTTCGGCTTTGACTGGGACAGAGTGGTTGATACCACCGACCCCAAATACTACAAGTGGACGCAGTGGATTTTCCTGCAGATGTTCAAGAAGGGGCTTGCGTACAAGACCACCATGCCCGTCAACTGGTGTACAAGCTGCAAGTGCGTGCTTGCAAACGAGGAAGTCGTTGACGGTGTTTGCGAGCGCTGCGGCAACGAGGTCGTCCGCCGCGAGAAGAGCCAGTGGATGCTCGCCATCACCAAGTACGCTCAGCGCCTGATTGACGACCTTGACGACCTCGATTACATCGAGCGCGTCAAAATCCAGCAGAGAAACTGGATAGGCCGCTCCACCGGCGCGGAGGTCACCTTCAAGACCAACACCGCCGACGATATCACCGTCTACACCACCCGCGCCGACACCCTGTTCGGCGTGACCTACGTTGTCATCTCCCCCGAGCATCCGCTGCTTGACAAGTGGAAGGACCGGATAGAGAACTGGGACGAGGTTCTCGCCTACAAGGATGAGGCCGCTCACAAGTCCGATTTCGAGCGCGGCGAGCTTAACAAGGAAAAGACCGGCGTTATGCTCAAGGGCATCGAGATCATTAACCCCGTCACCGACAAGGCCGTGCCGATGTTCGTCTCCGACTACGTCCTCATGGGCTACGGCACCGGCATCGTTATGGGCGTTCCCGGCCACGACCAGCGCGACTGGGAGTTTGCGAAGAAATTCGGCCTGCCCATCATCGAGGTCGTCAGCGGCGGCGACATCACCAAGGAGGCTTTCGTCTCCAAGGACGACAATGCCATTATGGTCAACTCTGGTTTCCTCAACGGCATGACCGTCAAAGAGGCCATCCCCGCAATGAAGAAGTATGTTGTCGAGCATGGCTTCGGCGTTGAGAAGGTCAACTACAAGCTGCGCGACTGGGTATTCTCCCGCCAGAGATACTGGGGCGAACCTATCCCCCTCGTCAACTGCCCCAAGTGCGGCTGGGTCCCCCTGCCCGAAAGCGAACTGCCTTTGCTCCTGCCCCGCGTTGACTCCTACGAGCTGACCGACGACGGCGAATCCCCCCTCAGCAAGATGACCGACTGGGTCAATACCACCTGCCCCGCCTGCGGAGGCCCTGCTCAGCGCGAGACCGACACCATGCCCCAGTGGGCGGGCTCAAGCTGGTACTTCCTGCGCTATATGGACCCGCACAACGACAAGGAGCTTGTCTCCAAGGAGGCCGAGGA
>CAMEHJ010000183.1 GCA_945917385.1 uncultured bacterium | reverse complement strand
GGATGTTCGCGGCGTTCATGCTGCCCTCGGCGTCGCCCGCGCCGACGATATTGTGTACCTCGTCGATAACGAGGATGATGTTTCCGGCCTTTCTTATCTCCTCGATAAGCCCCTTCATGCGGCTCTCGAACTGCCCGCGAAACTGCGTGCCCGCAACCAGCGCCGTGAGGTCGAGCAAAAATACCTGCTTATCCTGAAGCTTGCACGGCACGTTTCCCATGGCGATGCGCTGGGCAAGCCCCTCGGCGATGGCGGTCTTGCCGACGCCGGGCTCACCGATGAGGCAGGGGTTATTCTTC
Source organism: uncultured bacterium (assembly GCA_945917385.1). The sequence continues at coordinate 3,214 of CAMEHJ010000183.1, read as the reverse complement.
TGGCGGCGGTTGAGTATCTGGATAACGCGCTCCAGCTCCTCCTCGCGGCCTATCATGCTGTCAAGCTTGCCCTCGCGCGCTCTCGCGGTGAGGTCGATGCAGTAGCTGTCGAGAAATTTTCTCTTCGGCGGGCGGGAGGGGGCGCGCTCCTTCGGCGGCTCGTTCTTCGGAGGCTCGTTTTTCGGTGCGCCGTCAGGGTTCGCGCCGCCGAAAAGCCTGCTCAGAAACGGGAAGGTTGCGGTCTTGCCGTCCTCCTCGTCGTCCTCCTCTGAGTCTGTGGGCGCGTCGGAGGGCAGGAGATTTTCTATTCCGGAGAAAATGTTCATCATGTCCCCGCTGAGATTATCCAGCTCCTCGTCGGAAAGCCCCATCTTGTTGATATAGTCGTCCACGGGCTTTATGTGCATCTCGCGGGCGCACTTGAGACACAGACCCTGATTCTGGGTCTGGTTGTTTTCGTATTTGGTTATGAATATTACCGCCACGTTCTTGCCGCAGCGTGAGCAAAGTGTAGGCTGCATTTTATACTCCGTTACTAAAAAAATTACAGGTTACAGGAGGCTTCCCGTAAGGAAGTCAAAAATCAGGAAGAAGCGGCCGAGCGTGGTGTGATCCATCGTCTCCCTGCCGATGACCAGGCCGAGAAAGCTGAGCGCCCAGCTAAGCAGAATACAGTACAGAAAGCCCTTTGCAAAGCCGAGCACCGCCCCGCCGACCTCGTCTAAATTCTCCATATTCGGCAGTCTGAACGAGAGATTAGCGATATTGCCGAGGGCGATGAGGAAAATCAGAATCAGCAGAAACGCCACGACCAGTGCGGCGACGTAGGTAACGGTGTCGCACAGCACCGCGACGACGGCGGCGGTCATATCCGTGTTGTTCTCGTCGGCGTAGCTCACGGCCTTCTGCGCAAGCACCTCGGAGTGTTTTTCGTAAATGCCGACGCTCGAGAAGCACTCGTAAGCGTAGTCATAGCGCAGCGAGGAGTCCTGTTTGAGAATGTCATCGAGCGAAAGATCACTGCTCCCGTAGCCCATATTGTCGAGGATCTCCTCTCTCGTATTCTGCGAGTCGATGTATCCGTCCACGAAGGGTTCGAGCGCGGGCACCACCTCGTGCGCGAATGCCGAGGACAGAAGGCTTCCTCCGAACAGGGCGATCACGATGGCGAGTATCGCGGTGATGCCGCCGATAAGCCCCCGCTTATAGCCGTTCCATGTACACATGGCAATTATTATCAATAGTATAATGTCGATGACAGCTTTCATATGTACGTTCATTCCTTACTTCAAGTAATGTTCTTATACCACAATATTGTGAACAAATATTGTGTTTCGGCTCAAAATATGCAAAAAATCAGTTCCGCGCCATCATTTCTCCGGGCGCGCCGTCATACCACACGCGGTTGAGGTACAGTCCCTGCGGCGGCATTGTCGGCCCGGTGAGACGTCTGTCGCCCTTTTCCAGCAGTGCCGGGATGTCCTCCGGCAGGAGCTTGCCGTAGGAGGCATACACCATCGTCCCTACCATTGCGCGGCACATATTGTAAAGAAAGCCGTTTGCGCAGACGGAGACGGTGATGATGTCCCCCTCCTTCTCGGCTCTGCACCAATATACGGTACGCACGGTGGTTTTTGTCTGTGTGCCCTCGCTGCGCACGGCCTTGAAATCGTGTGTGCCCTCAAAGGCGCTCGCCGCGCGCTGCATAAGCCCGATGTCAAGGCTCTGCGGGTAGAAGCACACCCGTCTCTGCAAAAACGGGTCCCGTATATTACTATTGAGTATTTTATATATATATTCCTTTTTTATGCACGAGGAGATCGCGTTGAAGCTCTCGTCCGCCTCCGCAGCATCGAGCACCGCAATATCCTCCGGCAGCCGGGAATTGATGGCAAGCGGGATGCGCTCGATGGGTATTCTCGTTTCCGAGCGGAAGTTTGCGCAGTAGCGCAGCGCGTGTACCCCCGCGTCCGTTCTGCCGCAGCCGGTCACGCGAACGCGCTCCCCGGTGACCTTGGCGATCGCTTCCTCCACCGTCTGCGCAACGCTTATCTCGTTTTTCTGAACCTGCCAGCCGTGGTATTCACTGCCGTCATAGCGCAGGCAGAGCGCAATGTTTCTTATTTTTGACAACTCCCCGTCAAATGTGTTTAAGAATAATCATCCCCGCGACGAACAAAGCGCCCAGCGCGAGCGCGGTGAAGTCGATGCTCACCATCTTCGCCTGCTTCATGCGCGTTCTGCCCTCGCCGCCGTGGTAGCAGCGGCTCTCCATTGCGACCGCGAGCTCGTCCGCCCTGCGAAAGGCCGACACGAACAGCGGCACAAGCACCGGCAACAGCGCCTTTGCCCTGTCGATTAGGCTGCCACTCTCGAAATCCGCGCCTCTGGCCTTCTGCGCGGACATAATTTTATCCGTCTCCTCGATGAGTGTGGGAATGAACCTCAGCGCCATGCTCATCATCATGGTCATCTCGTGGACCGGCACGCCGATTTTTTTCAGCGGGTTCATGAGTCTCTCAAGCCCGTCGGTCAGGTCGATGGGGCTTGTCGTGTAGGTCAGAAGGAAGGTGCCCGTTATGAGCAGCACTATTCTCAGCACCATCTGCACCGCGCGCGCTATGCCCTCCCATGTGATTATCCATCCGGGCAGAACAGGCGTTCCCGTCGTGTAAAACACGTTCAATAGCGCCGTCAGCGCGATGATAAAGAGCATGGGCTTTAGTCCCTTGAAGATGTTCGCGGGCTTTATGTGCGACAGCGCCATGCACCCCGCCGTCACCGCCGCGACCGTAATATAGCCGAGCCAGCCCTCCGCCTGGAAAAGCCCCACGATGTACAGCAGTACCAGCAGTATCTTCGTTCTCGCGTCGAGCCTGTGTGCCACGGTGTCGCCGGGGAAATACTGGCCGAGAGTTATGTCCTTCAGCATACTCTCGCCTCCCTCGCGGCGCGAACGGCCGAAACAAGCTGTTCATGCGTATAAATGCTCCTCGGCAGTTTCACGCCCATGGCTCTGAGCGCCATTGCGAGCTCCGTCGGGTGCGGCACGTCAAGCCCGATTTTTATAAGCTCCTCCGGCTTTGAGAACACCTCGTCCGGCGTCCCGTCCATGACCACTCTGCCGTGGTCGAAAACCAAGATTCTCTCGGACAGACGCGCGGTGTCGTCCATGCTGTGGCTGACGATAATTACCGTCGCGCCGGTCTTTTCG
>CAMEHJ010000182.1 GCA_945917385.1 uncultured bacterium | reverse complement strand
CGCCTGCACCTGCGCGCCGTACTTGCCGACGATGCCGATGAAATAGCGGCGAGCCTCGCAGTCCCACTCCTCCTCAACGTCGAGCGCGCCGAACTTGCCGAATGCGTCTGCCGAGAAGAGAACCTTGCTTGAAGATTCATAGCTCAGAATGACCTCCGGCCAGTGTACCATGGGGGCGGAGACAAAGTGCAGAGTATGCTTGCCGAGAGAGAGCGTATCGCCCTCGGTGACGACGACGCGGCGTTCGTCATAGGTGCAGCCGAAAAACTGTCCCATCATCGTAAACGCCTTTGCGGAGGCGACAACGACCGCCTCAGGGTAGCGGCGGAGGAAGTTTGCGATATTCGCGGCGTGGTCAGGCTCCATATGCTGAACAACAAGATAGTCGGGGAGACGGCCGCCGAGGACGGCATCGAGATTGGCAAACCACTCGTCCTTGAAGTTTTTGTCTACGGTGTCCATTACCGCGACCTTCTCGTCGAGAATGACGTAGGAGTTATAGGCCATGCCGTTCGGAACAATGTACTGCCCCTCAAAAAGGTCTACCTTATGGTCGTTTACGCCGACGTACTTGATATCATCAGTGATAAACATTATTATTTTCTCCTTATAATTTATTGTTCATTTTACTCAAGCTCCACGAGATAGCCGGCGCCGGTGAGCGCGCTGATAACGGCGGCGCCGTGGCTCTCCCCGCCAACCTCACAGGCGATGTGTACGCTTATCTCGTTGGGGCCGAGACGTGCGGTGAGCTTATCATGCTCTATGGTGATGATGTTCGCGCCCGCGCCGGCGATCACGTTCAGCAGTCCGACGAGTGAGCGGGGCTTATCTATGAGCTTCACGATGAACTTCATCCTGCGGTTGCGCGCGACAAGGCCGCGCTCAATGATATTGGAGATGAAGCTGACGTCTATATTGCCGCCGGACATCACGCACACCACGCGCTTGCCCTTGACGGGAATGTGCCCGCCGAGCACGGCGGCGAGGGGAGTTGCTCCCGCAGGCTCGACTATCTGTTTGCATCGCTCCATGAGCAGCAGGATGGCGTTGGCTATCTCATCGTCCGATACGGTGACAACGCCGTCGGCGTAGCGGTTGATAAGCTCAACCGTCAGATCTCCGGGGGCCTTGACGGCAATTCCGTCCGCTATCGTTGCGGCGGTGTCGGTGGTGACAAGCGTCTTCTTCTCAAAGCTCTGCGCGATGGCGTCGGCACCCTTTGCCTGAACGCCGTATACCTTGACGCGGGGATTGATCTGCTTTACGGCGGAGGCGACGCCCGCCAAAAGTCCGCCGCCGCCCGCGGGGACGATGATAACATCCACATACGGGAGGTCTGCCAGAATCTCAAGACCGAGTGTGCCCTGACCGGCGATAACGTCCGGGTCATTATAGGGGTGCAGGAACTCCGCCCCCTCGTCGGCGCAGATGCGCATTGCCTCGGCATAGGCGTCGTCATAGCAGTCGCCCGCGAGCACGACCTTTGCGCCGTAGCCCTGAGTCGCCTGCACCTTCGCGATGGGCGCCGCCTTCGGCATGACGATGGTAGCCGGAATATTGAAGCGGGAGGCGGCATAGGCTACACCCTGCGCGTGGTTGCCCGCCGATGACGCGACGACAGGGCAGAGGTTCCCGTTCTCGACCATCGCGGCGATCCTGTTGCTCGCGCCGCGTATCTTGAAGGCACCGGTCTTTTGCCTGTTTTCGCATTTGAGGTATATTTTCGCGTCCGTCATTCCGGAGAACGTGGATGAAAGGTCAAGCTCCGTATGGTGAAGTATGGGCTTGAGACGTTCCGCCGCACGCTCAATTTCGCTGAGACTGATATCCACTGTGATCCCCCCAAACATTTTTGCTGTTCAATATTATAATACCATACGCCGATAAAGGATAGTATTATTTTTGCGTAAAAGCAATTTTTTTCACAAAGAGGCGAAAATAATTCTCCTTGAGATTGACAGTGAAAAGGAATATAATAAATTGTACTATTATCAGGGATGTCCCGGAAGGCTATGCGATGATTGACAGGTACAACCGAAACATTAATTATATGCGCGTTTCCGTCACGGAGCAGTGCAATCTGCGCTGCCGATACTGTATGCCGGAAAACGGCGGCTGCCGCTCGGCGGCGGAGGAGCTGCTGACGGAGGAGGAGATAGCTACGGCGGTCGGCGCCGCGGCAAAGCTCGGCATAACGAAGATAAGAATAACCGGCGGAGAGCCGCTTATCAAGAGCAATATCGTCTCTATATGCAAACGCATTGCTGAGACCGATGGGATAAGCGAGCTGTGTCTCACGACAAACGGTATGCTTCTGCCTTCCCTCGCGCAGGAACTTAAAAACGCCGGGGTAAAGCGCGTCAATATCAGCCTTGATACCCTCGACAAAGAGAAGTTCAGGTACATCAGCCGGGGCGGGGAGCTTAAAAAAACGCTTGAAGGAATCGCGGCGGCGCTGGACGCGGGCTTTGAAAAAGTGAAGATTAACACCGTGCTTATCGGCGGCTTCAACGACAATGAAGCCGAACGCCTTGCGCAGCTCAGTGTGAAATACCCGGTGGATGTGCGCTTTATAGAGCTGATGCCGATGTATGACAGCGGCGACTTCGACTCGGAGGCGTTTATCCCCTGCACAAGGGTGCTTGAAAAGCTGCCGCAGGCACAGGAGCTGCCCCACGACGGCGGCGTCGCGAGGCTATACAGACTGCCGGGAGCAAAGGGAAATATCGGACTGATAAGCCCGGTGAGCGCGCATTTCTGCTCAAGCTGCAGCAGAATACGGCTGACCGCCGACGGCAAGCTCAAGCCCTGCCTGCACTCAGGGGACGAATATTCCGTAAAGGGACTTGACTCTGAGGGCATGGAGAGGGTGCTGCGTGAAGCGATAATGGCAAAGCCCTCATGGCACGGCGCACTCAGCGCGTCGGCACGGAGCAGGTCGGGACGGGATATGAACCGCATAGGCGGTTGACATAATACACGGAGGAGCGCGAGATGGCGGATTTTACGCACTTTAACGAACAGGGCAGAGCAAGGATGGTAGACGTCGGGGAGAAGCCAAGCTCCCGCAGAACCGCCGTTGCGGCGGGGCGCGTGCTTGTAAACGACGGGACCTTTGAGCTTATCCGTTCGGGCGGGATAAAAAAGGGCGATGTGCTCACCGTCGCGCAGATTGCGGGAGTGATGGGCGCAAAGCGCACCTTTGAGCTTATACCGATGTGCCATATCGTGCCGCTTAACGGCATCGACCTCGAACTGCGGCTTAACGAGGAGAAAAAGAGCATTGAGATAAGCGCCACGGTTTCCTGCGACGGGAAAACCGGAGTGGAGATGGAGGCGCTGACGGCGGTAGCCACCGCCGCGCTGACGGTATATGATATGTGCAAGGCGGTTCAGCGCGACATTGTGATAACGGACATACGCCTGCTCGGAAAGAGCGGGGGAGTTCACGGCGATTACACGAGGGACGAATAACGAAAAGACCGTAAAACGGAGAAGCAATCCGTTTTACGGTCTTT
>CAMEHJ010000181.1 GCA_945917385.1 uncultured bacterium | reverse complement strand
CGTTTTTGCCGGTCGTTTCGATATCCGTGCCGATGAACGTATTTCCCGCGGTCACTTCTGTCGAGATCGGCTCCGCGTCGGTTTCTTCCGGCATTTGCGCATCGGTATGCTCAAGAATGAATTTTTCAAGCGCCTCCGGCTTGCAGTCTGCGAGCAGGACATTCTGCAAAATAAATTCGTCATAGATGGAATAGTACAGTTTGTCGCCGTATGCCCGCATGATCAGCACGATGGGGTTTTCATCCCGCTCTATGCTGATTAGATAGGTTCTGTCCGGCGTCTCGATAGGCAGCTCGGACAGTGTGCCGAGCAGAAGCTTTGAAAGCTCCTCATAGTCCTTGTCGCCGGTGAGCGTGAAATAAACATCCGCTTCGGGCAGCTTCTCCGCTTCGGGCGCGCTCGTCGCAGCGGGGGCAAGAGCCGAGAACAATCCCCTTAAACCTGCGGAAAATCTGCCGGGCTTTGCTTCCTGCTCGACCGGCGATGCGCTGCTTTCCGCAGTGGCTTCGGCAGCGGAAACCGCCGGTGCGGGGGCGGAATCGCTCTGCACGCTCCCTGTATCTTCATGTGTCTCCGCCTGCTGTGTACCTGCTGCGGCCGCATTTATGCTCGGCTGTTCGCTCACCGCGCTGTCGGCCGCCGGGCTTTCGGCTGCCTGTGCCGCGGCGTTTTCGTTTTCGGCAGAAGCTTCCTGCGTCTCTCCCTCGCTCTGTTCCGCGGGCAGAGAGTAAAGTCCGCTCTGCGGCTGTGAAGCGGCAGGTTCGGTGCTTGCCTGCGCGTCCGGTATCTCAATTCCGTTCACGCCGCTCTGTACGGGGCTTACCGCCGCGTCCTCATCCGCGCGCTCGTGCATACCGCCGAACTCGTCAATATCCTCCGTTGATTCCTGGACCGGCGGCACAGGGGTGCTCACGGGGTTCACGGAGCTTGCGGGCTTTGGGCTTGGGGTACTCGCATTCGCCTGCGGCATTGCCGTGGGCGCGGTTTCGGCGGTCTTGGCGGCCTCTGCCGTATCCGCGGCGGCTGCCTGTGTTTCCGCTTTGACAGCGGCCATGTCGTTTACCACATCGCCCTTACGGCTTTCCATGGTTTTTGAAATGCCGACTGCCGACATAATGACCACCGCGAAGCACGCGGCGGCGGCCAGCAGGCTTCTCGTCTGCCTCATGCTGCGTTTTTTGTTTTTACTGCGCAGTGCACTGCGGCGCACGCCCGCCATGATATTCTCGTGCAGCGCCTCCGGTACTTCCTCGATATCCTCGGAAACAGCGGCCGACAGCGCGGAAAACGCCTCGTACAGTGCCTTGCACTCTCCGCATCCTTCGATGTGGGAAAGAAGCGCTTCGCGTGTCTGCGTATTAAGTTCTTCGTCTACCAGCGAGCATATCAGCTCCCGGTACTTTGAGCACTCGCTCATATTCTACCGCCTCCTCCCGATTTTCCAGACGACGTAAGATCAGGAATGTTCCCGTCGGCAATCAAAAAAGCGCAAAGCTTTTTTCTCGCCCGGAATATTCGTGATTTCACCGTGCCGACCTCCAGGTCGAGCGCAAGCGATATCTCGTCGTAGCTCAGTCCCTGTATCTCTCTGAGCAGCAATATCTGCCGGTAATCGGGCGGCAGCGCGTCAAGTCCGCGTCTGACCGCGTCGCGCGTAAGAGAGCGCTCAAGCAGCAGCTCCGGCGACTGGCTCTCGTCCGCGATGTCAAGCTGTGTCTCCTCGCCGTCGTCATCCTCCATTGACAGCGACAGCGTAGGCTTCCTCGACTTGCTTCTCAGAAAGTCGAGGCACACGTTTGAAACGATTCTGTACAGCCACACGGAAAACTTGCTGTCACCCCGGAAATTGGGCAGGGAGTTGTACGCTTTTATAAAAGCCTCCTGCGTCATATCCGAAGCGTCCTCGCTGTTGTTTACCATGCGCAGCGCGATGTTGTATACATTTTTCTCGTATTCGCGCACGAGAGTTTCAAAGGCGTTTACATCGCCGTCCAAAACCCGTCGTACTATGGCGGTCTCCTGCTCCCGGTTCAAGGGAGACACCCCCTTTTATGTCCTGTCTATCTCAGGTCTCTTTTTATTCCTGCGGAAATTTTTCGTATCTCATCGAGTGATTCGACGTGAACAAGCTCCTGTCTGTAATAGCTGCTGTGCGCAACGCCGTGCAGATACCACGGCAGGTGGTGGCGCGCCTCAAGACAGGCGATGCGCTCCCCCGAATACTCGGCAAGCATTTCTATCTGGTGCACCGCAGTGTCGATACGCTCAGACAGCGCGGGCAGCTCCGGCACCGTGCCGGTTTTCAAAAAAGCGTTTGCCTGCATGAAGAGCCACGGGTTTCCGAAGCTCCCCCTGCCTATCATCGCTCCGTCGCAGCCGGTGTAGCGCAGAATATGCCCGGCATCCTCTGCCGAGAAAACGTCCCCGTTTGCGATTACGGGAATCGAAAGTGCACGCTTTACGTCCCTGATAATGTCCCAGTCCGCACGGCCGGAGTACATCTGAACTCTTGTGCGCCCGTGCACGGCAACGGCGTCCGCGCCCGCTCTCTCGCACATCTTTGCAAATTCCACGGCGTTCACGTTCCCGCCGTCCCAGCCCTTGCGGAATTTCACCGTCAGGGGCTTGGTCGTTGCTTTTCTGACGTGCTCGATGATATCCTGTGCAAGCTCAATATCCTTCATCAGCGCCGAGCCGTCGCCGGATTTGACGATCTTCCCGACCGGGCAGCCCATGTTGATGTCCAGTATATCAGCGCCGGACAGCTCCAGCGCAAGCTGTGCCGCCTCCGCCATGATCTCCGGCTCGTGTCCGAATATCTGTACGGCGCAGGGGTGGTCGTGCTCCGGGATATAAAGCAGGCTTTTCGTCTTTTCGTCCTTATAAACCAGCGCCTTCGCGCTCACCATCTCCGTCGTCGTCAGCGCGGCGCCAAGCTCTCTGCAAATTTTTCTGAATGCAAAGTCCGTAACTCCCGCCATCGGGGCGAGCGTGAACAGACCCTCAAGCTCAATATTTCCTATCTTCAGCATGATATGTCCAGCCCCACCGGGCAGTGGTCAGAGCCGGTTATCTCCGGCAGGATGTATGCGTCCTTGATGCTCTCGCGCAGTCTGTCGGACACAACAAAGTAGTCGATGCGCCATCCGACGTTTCTCGCCCTTGCCGCCGCGCGGTAGCTCCACCATGAGTATGCGTCCGTTTTGTCCGGGTAGAGATAACGGAAGCTGTCTGTAAACCCGCTCTCAAGAAGCTCGGTGAACTTTTCCCGCTCCTCGTACGAGAAGCCGGGGTTGCCGATGTTCGTTTTCGGGTTTTTCAAATCTATCTCGTTGTGCGCGACGTTCATGTCTCCGCAGATTATGACGGGCTTTTTCGCGTCCAGCGCGCAGAGGTACGCTCTGAAATCGTCCTCCCAGCGCATACGGTAGTCAAGCCTTTTCAGCTCGTCCTGCGCATTGGGCGTATATACGCACACGAGGTAGAAGTCCTCGTATTCGAGAGTGATGCTCCTGCCCTCGGTGTCGTGTT
>CAMEHJ010000180.1 GCA_945917385.1 uncultured bacterium | reverse complement strand
GTGCAAGGGGTCTTAACCCCTTGCACACATTCCCCGCTGCGCGGATACGGAACGTTTTTCCCTATTTTTTTACACATCTGGTAAAGACCGTGAAGCGAATTTTGCTCCGCGGTCTTTTTGTGAACATACGGTGAAATTTTCCTTTGAATGAGAACAAAAGCGCTTGTTTGTTGACATACTTGTACATGGGGTGATAAAATAAGACAAAAGAAAGGGGATGCAGACATGAAAGGAATCATTCTTGCCGGCGGAAAGGGAACTCGCCTTTACCCCATGACAAGAGCTGTTTCAAAGCAGCTTTTGCCCATTTACGATAAACCGATGATCTACTATCCTCTGTCGGTGCTTATGCTGGCAGGGATCAGAGAGGTACTCATTATCTCCACACCGGAGGATCTGCCTTTGTACCGCGAACTGCTTGGCGACGGAAAAAGGCTCGGTATGCGCTTTGAGTACACCGAGCAGCTTAAACCCCGCGGACTTGCCGAGGCTTTTATTTTGGGTGAGGAGTTCATCGGGGATGACGCTGTCTGTCTTATCCTCGGAGACAATATCTTCTACGGCGGCTCGCTTTCAAACTATCTGCACGAGGGCGCCATGGTGACCGAGGGCGGTATGATTTTCGGTATTCAGGTCAAAAATCCGAGCGCGTTCGGCGTCGTTGAGTTCGACGAAAACAAGCGCGCCGTCTCCATCGAGGAAAAACCGAAAAACCCGAAGAGCGACATGGCCGTTCCCGGACTGTATTTCTACGGCAACAGCGTTGTCAAAATTGCAAAGAACGTAAAGCCGTCTCCGCGCGGCGAGCTTGAGATTACGGCGGTGAACAACGAGTATCTCAAGAGGGGAGAGCTTATGGTCACTCCGATGGGGCGCGGCATTGCATGGCTCGATACCGGCACACCCGAAGGGATGCTCCAGGCGTCGCAGTTTGTCGCCACGGTTCAGAGCAGACAGGGCTTCTACATCTCCTGCCCTGAGGAAATTGCGTGGAGAAAGGGCTGGATAAACGATTTACAGCTTCACGCCCTCGGTGAGGAGCTTAAAATGACCGACTACGGCCAATATCTTATTTCTCTTGTGAAGGAGTAAATTTGTGAAAAACATTCTTGTTACCGGCGGCGCCGGCTTCATCGGCTCGAACTTCATTCATTATCTGCTGGAAAACTACGGCGATATCCGCGTTGTCAACCTCGATTTGCTTACATACGCAGGAAACCTTGATAACCTCGCGGACATAAGCGAGGACAAGAGATACTTCTTCGCAAAGGGCGATATACACGACAGAGCGCTTGTAAACGAGCTGTTCGACAAATTCGATTTTGACACCGTGGTGAATTTCGCGGCGGAGAGCCATGTGGACAGAAGCATCACAAACCCGGACATCTTCCTCCAGACCAATGTTCTCGGCACGCAGACCCTGCTCGACGCTGCAAAAGCGCACTGGAAGCTTGACGTAAACGACAAGTATTCAAGAGAATTCAAGGAGGGCGTCAAGTACCTCCAGGTCTCAACGGATGAGGTTTACGGCGCGCTCGGCGCGACAGGTATGTTTACCGAGACTACGCCCCTTGCCCCGAACAGCCCCTATTCGGCGTCCAAGGCTTCCGCCGATTTTGTGGTTCGCGCATACGACAAGACCTACGGTATGCCCGTGAACATCACGCGCTGCTCGAATAACTACGGCCCCTACCAGTTCCCCGAAAAGCTTATACCGCTTATGATAAACAACTGCCTTGCCGAAAAGAGCCTTCCTGTCTACGGCGACGGTATGCAGATAAGAGACTGGCTCTATGTTGAGGACCATTGCGCGGCTATCGCGGCAGTTCTTGAAAAGGGTGAGCTTGGAGAGGTTTACAACATCGGCGGCAACAACGAAAAGGCTAATATCGAGATCGTCAAGCTTATTATCGGCAGCACCGGCAAGAGCGAAGACCTTATCGTCCACGTCAAGGACAGGCCGGGTCACGACCGCCGCTACGCGATAGACAACACGAAAATCACCACTCAGCTCGGCTGGGCGCCGAAGCACACCTTTGAAACGGGCATGGCAGAGACAATCGAGTGGTATCTGCACAACGCAGCGTGGATGGAGAAAATCGTCTCCGGCGCGTACATGAGCTACTATGAAAAAATGTACGCGAACAACAGACTTTGATTCATCATTGATAATGTAAAAAAGCAGAGCGTCCTGTCGGGATGCTCTGCTTTTTAGCTTGTGCATTAAATTGCCTTATTTTTTAAAGCTGTCCTTGAGTGCAACGGAGCGGTTGAAAACAAGGTGGTCGGGGCGGGCGTCCTTATTGTCAAGGCAGAAGTAGCCCTGGCGCATGAACTGGAAGCCGACGGAGTTTTTACCACGCTCCGGCATCGGGACTTCCGCAAGAGATTTTTCAACCTTGCACCCGGTGAGCGTCACAAGGCTTTCGGGGTTGATGCAGTCAAGGAAGTTTTTGCCGGCGCCGTCGGGTTCGGGGTCGGTGAAAAGGTAATCGTACAGTCTTACTTCGGCGTCGGCACAGGTTCCGGCATCGACCCAATGGATAGTCGCGCCCTTCACCTTGCGCCCGTCGGCGGGGTCGCCGCCGCGGCTCTGCGGGTCGTACTCACAGAGAATTTCCGTGACATTGCCGTCCGCATCCTTGATGCAGCCGGTACAGGTGACAAGGTATGCGCCCTTGAGTCTGACTTCGTTGCCGGGGTAGAGACGCTTGTACTTCGGTGCGGGAACTTCCATGAAGTCGTCCGCTTCGACCCAGAGATTGCGGGAGAAGCTGACCTCACGGGTACCGTCCTCGGGACGCAGGGGGTTATTCTCAACGGTGAGAAGCTCGCTCTGTCCCTCGGGGTAGTTGGTGACGGTGAGCTTTACGGGCCTGAGAACCGCCATGACGCGCCTTGCGTTCGCATTGAGGTCGTCTCTGAGACAGCTTTCAAGCAGCGCCCAGTCAACGGTGGAGTCAACCTTGCTGACGCCGATACGCTCGCAGAAATTGCGGATGGAGGCGGCAGTGTAGCCCCTGCGTCTGAGCCCGCAGAGCGTCGGCATACGCGGGTCGTCCCAGCCGGAGACGCGCTTTTCCTCAACAAGCTGTCTGAGCTTGCGCTTGGACATGACTGTGTAGTTGATGCCAAGTCTTGCAAACTCTATCTGACGCGGCTTGATGCCGGGGATGGAGACGTTGGAGACGACCCAGTCATAAAGCGGTCTGTGATCCTCATACTCAAGGGAGCAGAGAGAGTGCGTAATGCCCTCAAGCGCGTCCTGTATGGGGTGGGCAAAGTCATACATCGGGAAGATGCACCACTTTGTGCCCTGACGGTGATGCTCGATATACCGGATACGGTAGAGCACAGGGTCGCGCATATTGAAGTTGCCGCTGGCAAGGTCAATCTTTGCGCGAAGAGTGTACCTGCCTTCCTCAAATTCACCGGCTCTCATGCGCTTGAAGAGGTCAAGGCTCTCTTCAATGGGTCTGTCGCGCCAGGGGGAGACGGCGGGGCGGGAGGTGTCGCCGCGGTATTCTTTGAACTGTT
>CAMEHJ010000179.1 GCA_945917385.1 uncultured bacterium | reverse complement strand
CGCCGGGTTCACGCCGTTGCTGTCGGCGGTGCTGGCTCTGCGCGGAATAAGCAGCGCGGAGGAGGCGAAGGCGCTCATATACGGCAGTGGTGCGTGGCTGCTTGACCCCATGCTTATAAAGGGCATGGGCGCGGCGGTCGGGCGCATCCGCGCTGCGGTCGAAAAAGGCGAAACCGTCGCGGTGTACGGCGACTATGACGTGGACGGCATCACCTCCACCTGCCTTCTGACCGACTATCTCAGAAGCAAGGGTCTGACCTGCCACCCGTACATACCCGACCGCGAGGAGGAGGGCTACGGGCTCAACTGCGGCGCGGTAGACCGTCTCGGAGAGCTGGGTGTGACGCTGATTATCACCGTTGACTGCGGCATCACAGCCGTTGATGAGGTAAAGCACGCAAACGCGCTTGGTATCGACATGATAATCACCGACCACCACGAGTGCCGTCAGGACGCCATGCCGGAGGCTGTCGCCATTATCGACTCCAAGCAGGAGGGCGACTCATACCCGAACAAGAACCTCGCCGGTGTGGGCGTGGCGCTCAAGCTCGTCTGTGCCTGCGAGGGTAAATCGGAAGAGATGCTTGAGCGCTACGCAGACCTCGCCGCGATAGGAACGGTGGCGGATGTCATGCCGCTTATCGGTGAAAACCGCGAGCTTGTCCGCGCGGGACTTGAGCAGATAAAGCGCTCTCCACGCCCCGGCATCCTCGCCATGCTGCGCGAATCGTCCATTGATATTGCGCATCTCACCGCCTCAACCATCAGCTACAGTCTCGCCCCGCGTCTCAACGCTGCCGGCAGACTCGGTCACGCCGGCATCGCCGCGAAGCTGCTTTTGTGCCGCAACGACCGGGACGCCGGGAAGCTCGCTTTAGAGCTCTGCGAGCTTAACCGCAAGCGGCAGAACATAGAAACCTCTATCTGGCACGAAGCCAGCTCCCGTATCTCCGGCACCGCGCCCGCGGCTCCCATCGTCCTCGCGGACGACAGTTGGCACCAGGGCGTTATCGGCATTGCCGCCTCCCGCCTTGCCGAGCAGTATTCACTGCCCGCGATAATGATTTGCTTAAACGGCGACGTCGGAAAAGGCTCCTGCCGCAGCTACGGCGGCTTCAATCTGTTCGAGGCGCTTTCCGCCTGCTCAGACCATCTGATAGGCTTCGGAGGTCACGCGCTCGCCGCGGGTCTGTATATCCGCCGCGAAAAGCTTGACGATTTCAGAAACGCTCTCGCAGAGTATTACCTGAAAAATAAACCCCGCTCCGTACCGGATGTGCAGTGTGACCTGCTCATCCGCGACGGTGCAATGCTTGATATCGAAAACGTCCGCTCGCTCGACCTGCTCGAGCCTTACGGGAACATGAACCCCAAACCCGTCATGTGTATGCTGGGTGCGCAGCTTGAATCCGCCTCCGCGGTGGGCGGCGGCAGGCATCTCAGAATGCGGGTACGTCTCGGAAGCTCGGACTTTGCGGTCATCTTCTTTTCACACACGATTGATGAACTCTGTATCCGCGAGGGCGATGCCGTGGATATTGCTTTCACCCCGCAGATAAACGAGTTTCGCGGCAGCTCCAGCGTTCAGCTTGTGGCGTCCGCCGTGAGAAAGCACGACCCCTCCGAGCTGTGCAGGGCCATACTTGAGGGGGAGCGCGACGTGCTCTGGGCGGCGGCGCCGTACTGCCCCGACAGGAGCGATTTTGTCCGCGTGTGGCGCTCGCTCGACGGCGGCTTTGCCGTGGGTAAGGACTGCGAAGCGGTAATGCGCCAGTGCCTGTCAGGGATGGAGCCGGAGAAGTTCTGCATCTGTCTGATGGTACTGCTTGAGACAGGTTTGCTGAAGAGCAAAGACGGCAATATTTATAATGCACGCTGCGCCGAAGTAGAGGGCAAGGTTGACCTCAACTCGGCAAGGCTTATCACCGCGCTTAGAGAGCTGAGGTAAGGGCATGAACGAAAATCAGGACAATCAACATACGCTGCTCGACCCGGACGCAATGTATGCCGAGCTTGAGGAGAAAATAAAAACCACCTGTCACGGGATGGATCTCGGCCGCATCAGGGCGGCCTATGACCTCGCGCGGCTTGCCCACTCAGGTCAGCTCCGCAAGGACGGTTCGCCCTATGTGACGCACTGCGTTGCGACGGCGGATATCTCCGTTGATATGGGGCTTGACGAGGATTCGATAGTTGCCGCACTTCTGCACGACGTTATTGAGGACACGAACCTTACACATGAGGACATCGCCCGACAGTTCGGGGACAGTATCGCGGACATCGTCGAGGGCGTTACCAAGCTCACCCGAGTTCAGTACACCAGCAAAGAAGAAGAGCAGATGGAAAACCTGCGCAAGATGCTCATGGCAATGGCGAAGGATATCCGCGTCGTGCTGCTGAAAATTGCCGACAGGCTTCATAATATGCGCACAATGGACTACCAGACCCCCGAAAAGCAGCGCAGCAAGTCCCTCGAAACGATGGAGATATACGCCCCGCTCGCCCACCGTCTCGGTATGCAGAGGGCGAAGTGGGAGCTTGAGGACCTCTCCCTGCGCTACCTTGACCCTGAGGGCTGCAAGGCGATAACGGACGCACTTGAAGAGAAAATGCCGGTGCTTGAGGCTTTCATGGACTCCATGAAGAATCAGATTCAGACTCACCTCAAAACCGAGGGCATTGAGGCGACGGTTTTCTGCCGCATAAAGCACGTTTACAGCATATACCGCAAGATGTACGCGCAGAAGCTCGATTTGAACGGCATCTTCGATTTGTGCGCGTTTCGCGTGATAGTCGATACTGTGCCGGACTGCTATAACGTGCTCGGTATCATACACGCGATGTTCAAGCCCGTCCCCGGCAGGTTCAAGGATTATATCTCTACGCCGAAGCCTAATATGTATCAGAGTGTGCACACCACGGTCATCGGCTCCGAGGGCATTCCGTTTGAGGTGCAGATACGCACCTGGGATATGCACCACACCGCCGAATATGGCGTCGCGGCGCACTGGAAATACAAGATGACCGACGGCGGAAACGCCGTGCGCTCCGGCGATGAGGACAAATTCGCGTGGGTGCGCCGCCTTATCGAGAGCCAGCAGGACTCCGACGCGGGCGACTTCTTCCACAATCTCAAGATAGATATGTTCTCGGACGACGTTTTCGTCTTTTCTCCAAAGGGCGACGTCATCAATCTCCCCGCCGGCGCTACCCCCATCGACTTTGCTTACAGCATCCACTCCCACATCGGCAACTCCATGGTCGGCGCAAGCGTGAACGGGCGCATCGTCACCTACGACTACGTCCTGCAAAACGGTGACATTGTGGAGATACGCACGTCGAAATCCGCGCCCGGACCGAGCCGCGACTGGCTGACGCTGGCAAAGACCGGCTCCGCGCGCACAAAGATACGCCAGTGGTTCAAGAAGGAACGGCGCGAAGAGAACGAACAGCGCGGGCGCGAGATGCTGGAGGCGGAGCTGAAGCACAAGGGCCTGTCGCTCGACGAGGTGCTTTCCGACGAGGAGGCGCTTCTCACC
>CAMEHJ010000178.1 GCA_945917385.1 uncultured bacterium | reverse complement strand
TGTGAAGTGAGGACATTTTTCAATCAAATTCTTCTGCTTCTTCCGCCGCGTCACGGTCGCAGCAGCTAAGGTACAAGAGCCATACGGTCAGTATCATCACCGCACAGCTCACACTCATCGCGCCGTAGCAGCCGAGGTACCAGTCGCCGTGGCGCTGCACCATGTACTCGGACACACCAACCCCGACAAGCGTAAGCACGAAAGTCACCCACAGCGCTATGTGGTACCACTTAAAGCCGTTTGCCCTGATGGACGCTCGGCTGTAATGGATGATGAGCGCGAGCACGATAAACCCGGAAATAATCTGTGTAAAGCTGACAAAGCCCATGTAGCGGTTGAGGTACTTGATAAACGTGAAGTGGAAGAAGGAGGAGTCGTAGCGCGTGGAGTCGAAAACGACCTCCGGCACCGCGTAAAGTACGAGAAACATTCTCGAAACGTGCCCGTACTCCGGCTCATTTCCTTTCATGGGGTAATTGCGCCGTCTCGCCCAGAAGCGGACAAGCAGAATCGTGACGATCATCATAAGGATGAACTGCACAAAGAAGGTCGCAAACCGGTACTCCACGACCCCCGACGCACTCGTCAGCTCCGAGCCTATCGGCAAACGCTGAAGCGATTTGGAATTGATGATAATTTTACTGCGGCAGGAGCTGTTGAAAAGTGCGCTGAGCCTGACGAAGGCAATCGTAAGACTTAGCCCCGGCGCGGCCGCGTCAAGAAGCTCCCCCCTATTATCGCATAGCCCCATAAGCTTCACAATCCACGCGGCGAGCGACACTCCGAGCAGAACTCCCGCCAGGCAGAATGCGCCGACCGAATAGTCCGTCATCGCGGCGATGAAACCGCCGTACTGCTCAAGATGGCAGTACCAGTGCATAAGTCTGCTGAAGAATACGGACAGCACCGTTGCAATGGGCAGAAACACCCACATTGCCGACGCACGTCCCCCGTCGGATACGTGCAGGGACAGCGAGAGGAAGAAGCCCGCGGCAATGCCGAGCGCGATCACCATTGCGCTCCAGTAGATAACAAGGCCTCCGCTGTATATGGCTATTGGATTCACTGCTGCGCCTCCTCACTGGGTATTGCTGTTGCAAAATAAATAATGTCGCTCACAAGCCGCTCTGAGCCGAAGTCGATGTAGTTATACGGCTCGTGCTTGTAGACAAGCTCGCCCGTCTGTCCGCCGTCGAGACCGTATGCCGTATCAATGCCCTTCTCGTGCATATGCTCGGCAAACTCCGTCACCGTCCAGCGCGCCGCCTTTTCGGGTGAGTGGTTGAGATTCATGTAGAAGTAGTGGAGCTTATCGACAACGCCTATACCGGCTCTTGAATAGCCGGTGGTCGGTTCGCCCGCCGCATACCATGTGCAGGGCTGAACCTCGCCGTTTTCGACGAGTATCGGCCCGAAGGCGATGGAGAACAGGATGTCGTTGTCAACTATGAACTGCCGCAGCTCCTCCTCGGTTATCGTATCGCCCCTGTGCATGAAGATGAAGTCTCCGCCCGCGGTGACGAAGCAGTTGTCGATGCAGTTATAGAGACTGTACATTCCCGTGTAGTTTGAGTCACTGTATCTGTACAGCTCGCGCTGATACACAACGATGCCGAAATCCCTGAACTGGTAGAAGTCCGCGTTCATCGCCACGACCGCGTTTGCCTGCTTTGAAAGGCTCGATGCGTAGTATTGGTTCGGTGAGCCGTAGGTGTCGTCGGCTATCTTGCGTCTGAACTGGGACGCGTCGGCTATCTTGACCTCACAGCAGCTCACGGTGTTCCCGTCGATAAGCTCCTTCCAGCATATCGCGAGGATCGTCTCGTCGCAGTAGTATTTTATCTCGGAATCGTAGTAGAAATTGATATCCGGGTTAAACATCACTTCCTGCCCGTCGAGCAGTCCCGACGCCCTTGCCTTTTCTACGACCTGCATGACCTCGGCTGCGTTTTCGATCGACGCCGTGCCGTAGCACGCCTCGTTCGGGACGGGGCCTGCGTTGTCGCTCTCCTGAAGGGTGTATATTTTCTTAATGTATGTAAGCTCTCCGAGCGCGTCGCTTGCAAGGTTATTCATGTACCCGTCAAGCTTATCGGGCAGGGATATCTTCGTGCCGCTTGCCGTTGCCGCCGCGGAGCTTGAGTTCGGGTGTACGTTGAAGCCGACCCACGCCAGCACAAATATGGATATCACCATGAACACCGTGCCGAGAACGCCGCCGCCGACACGCTGTGCCGCAGTGAGCTTTTTTCTTTCCTTAGGCTCTTTTTTCGGCTTTTCGGGGACAGGCTCTTCCTTAGGCTTTTCCGTAAGCTTCCTGCGGGGCTTTTCCTTTGCCGTCGGCGCGGGCTTTTCATAAACCGGCTCTGTGCGCTTTGCAGGCTCTTTTTTAACTTCCCTGCGCTGTACCGGTTCCTCCGCTTTTGCGCTGTGCTCCATAAGCGGGATGCCGCGCTTGACAAGCTTCGTGCCCGCGCTGCCCGTGTCGGTCTCCGGCGCCGCCGTTCTCTCGCGTCTCACGGGGCGCTTTTCCGTGGTCGCTTCCGGCTTTTCGACGCTCACAGCGCTCTTTTTCTCCGCCGCGTTTATCTTCTCCGCCGCGCTTGTCTTTTCCTCGGCGCGGTTTCTCTCCGCAGCGGCAGACGTCTGTTTCTCTTCCTTTGGCGCCGGCGCCGCCTGAAACTTTGCCGTGTCCGCGATTATCTCGTCAATGCCGTAGGGCGCAGCCGGCTTCTTCTCTTCGACCGGCTCTTCCTGTACTCCTTCAAGACTCTTACTGTAATTTGAAAACTCTGAGAGTATCGAATCGAGATCGTCGCTGAAATTATAGTCATTGCTCATATCCGTTTTCCTCCCGGCTCAGTAGGTCGTGCCGCCGTTGAGTGCTTTCAGCAGTGCGGGGCTTGTGATAACCTGCCATTTGCCGTTAGCGTATGCAAGCTCAAGGTCTATCTCGACGGTGCTGTAATAGTTCTGCGCGTTTTTCAGCACATCCTCCACCGCAAGCCGGTACGCCTCGTTTGCAACCTCCGGCTTATACTGGTTGTTCTCGTCGTAGATTTCGTCTCTCGGCAGCTTCTTGACAAGCTTTTCAAGCTCGTCCATTGTGGTATCGGTTATATCGTCGTGTGTTTTGGTGAGGTCGAGGTAGGTGAAGTTCACCTTCTGGTGCGCCGTGAGCTTTTCTCTCTCGCACGCCCCCACAAGCTCATAGCCGTAGCTTTCCTTCAGTGCCGCGCTTGCCATTGCGCCGGTCTCGCTCTGCGGAGTGTTCTCAAGACCGAGGCTTGTATAGTCGCGAAGGCAAGCATATGCTGTCTCGTATTCCCCGCTGTCGATCGCGTCGAAAAACACCTTTGCCGTCTCTGCCGGGTCGCCGTCCGGCTTTGCGTATATCGTGCCCGCTCTCACACCTATGGCGCAGAGCATGAGTGCCGCCGCGCACACAATTACGGAAACGAGCATCCAGAAAACTTTTATCCCGTATTTTTTCTTTTTAGCAAGAATTACCGCGGCCATTATTATCGCTCCGATTATTATTGCCGCGCAGCATATAATTG